>JACDAR010000236.1 GCA_013695335.1 Rubrobacter sp. | reverse complement strand
GGCGGCATCGAATCTGACGAGCCGCTCGAAGTCGCCCTGCACCGCGAGGTTCGGGAGGAGACGGGGCTCGACGTGGTGGGGCAGGAGTTGTTCGCCGTGTTTCCTGGGCCGTCGAGGATCGTGCGCTATCCAGACGGCAACGTGGTGCGGCTTGTCACGTTCGTGTACGAGGCTGAGGTCGAGGATTTCGGAACGCTGCGACGCAGTGAGGAATCCGAAGAGCTGGGATTCTTCGGGCTGGAGGAGCTGTCTCGGCTCGATGTGATCGAAACTGCAAGGCCGATCCTGGACACGTACCTGTCTTCGGACGGCGACAGGGGACTCGTGGTGAAGTAGGCGAAAAGGAGGCAGAGGGTGGAGATGGAAGCGCGGCTGAAAGAGCGCGGGCTGGTGTTGCCCGCGCCGTTGAAGACGCCGCCGGGATTGGTATTGCCGTTCTCGTGGGTGCGGGTGCGCGGAAACAGGGCTTACGTCTCGGGCCACGGCGCCCAGAATGCCGATGGCTCGCTGGCGGAACCGCTTGGCAAAGTGGGGGCCGAGGTCTCAGAAGAGCAGGGCTACGAAGCCGCCCGCCTGACCGCGCTCGCGGTGCTCGGCAGCCTCAAGCGCGAGCTGGGGGATCTTGACCGGGTTGGCGCATGGCTCAGGGTATTCGGGATGGTCAACTCGGCCCCCGGATTCCACAGGCAACCCAACGTCATCAACGGGTTCTCTGACCTGATCCTGGATCTGTACGGCCCCGAAGCAGGGGATCACGCCCGCTCGGCTGTTGGCATGGCAGAGTTGCCACTCGGGATGCCCGTCGAGGTCGAAGCCGAGGTCGAAATTCTGAGCGGCTAGCCCTGATGGACCGCCAGTCCATGAATGATCCGCCCCTCGTGGACTCTCATCTCGACCTGGCGGAGAACGTGACGCTCTTCGGACGTGACCTGACCACGAGCGTGGCCGAGATAAGAAAGGCGGAAAAACGCACATCCGGGCAGGCCACAGTGTCTCTTCCCGAGCTGGAGCGGGGTGGCATAGCGGTGGCGGTCGCGACGGTGACCGCTGGTTTTCTGGCTGAGGATGTCGGTGAAGATTTCGAGCCGCGCTCGGCCATCTATCGCACGCCTGAAGAGGCGGAGGCCCAGGCGCTGGCCCAGATCGGGGTCTACGAAGGATGGGAAGAGCAGGGACTCATAAGAATCATCAGATCGGCGGGTGATCTGGACCATCATCTGCGACTCTGGCAAGAGGATTGCAAGCCCGGCATAGTGATGCTTATGGAGGGGGCCGACCCGATCTTGCGGGTGAGTGATCTTCCCGCGTGGTGGGAACGCGGAGTGCGCATGATCGGTCTCACGTTCGGCGACACGAAGTACGGCAATGGCGTGGCCGGGGGTAGCCCGGATTTCAGAGAGGGAGGCTTGACGCCGGAAGGCGTCGAACTTCTCGGCCAGATGGCGGAGATGGGTTTCATCTGGGACGTCTCGCACCTGGCCGAAGATGGGATCTGGCAGGGGCTTGATCTGAATGTTCCCCGCGTCTGCGCGTCGCACGCGAACGCCCGTTCCCTGACCCCGACGGACAGGCATTTGAGCGATGAAGTCATCCGCGCCGTAGCCGAACGGGACGGGATGATCGGGCTCGTCCTCTATAACGGCTTTCTCGAACCCCGCTGGAGAAGGGGCGGCCCCGTGACCGTCACGCTGGCGGAACATCTGAGAAGGCACGCGGAGTACATCGGGAACCTCGTCGGCTGGGGGCACGTTGGTATTGGCTCCGACCTCGACGGTGGTTTCGGATTCGAGGAGAGCCCGGAAGAGATAGATACCGTGGCTGACCTCCGCAGGGTGGGAGATGCGGTGCCAGCGGAAGCCCGCGACGCCGTGCCTGGCGCCAACTGGCTGGCATTCTTGCGAAACTCACTGCCGTAACCTTACTGGTGTCGTGGCCGTGGGTTTTGCTGAATCAGTGACCCCGCCTGCTGAAATCGCTAGGGACTCACGAGTTCCACGATGAGAAGTACCACTCCTACCAACGTGAGGAGCAAAATCAAAGCTCGTATTGCGATGACTGTTCGGCGTCTGCGGGGAGATAGAAAACCAGCGATACCCACCAAGATGTTCAGTAATCCCACAACTACGTACAGCATGACAAGAAAGTCGCTCACGTCCAATGTATCGGACGCGAAGTAGAAGGCGCCAGCTATCCATAGGCACCCGAGAACGAGCATCGAAGCCAGCTTGATGCGGTTGCCGGGCGAAGCGGGATCCTTCAGAAACTGGTACTTCGCATACCTCAACAGCCTGTTCATGTTCATCATGCTACTTGAGAGCCAGGACTGGTGCGAGAACATACGATCCAGGCTCCTCCCCGTGCGGTACTATAGGGCGGACTTCGCGAGAGATAGGAGAACGGTGGCTCGCAGGCAGATCAACCTCAAGGTTTTGGAGAACGGAACGCGCACCTTCGAGGTGCGCCATCGCTGGGAAGACCGTCCCGTGGCCCAGCCGCCGGATGGTACCCCCACGGAGTACCTGCCCTTCCGGCAACAGCGTACCGGAATGCCAGGATCGCACGGTCGCCCCGAGTGGCTGAAGGCCCGCGTGCCTGACGGCGAGGTGTACCGCGACATCAAGGAGACGATGCGCGGCCTGAACCTCCACACCGTGTGTGAGGAGGCCCGCTGCCCGAACATCGGGGAGTGCTGGAACAACCGCACGGCTACGTTCATGATCCTGGGCAACGTCTGCACCCGGTCGTGTGGATTCTGCGCCGTCCTCACTGGCAAGCCGCCAACGCTCGACCTCGACGAACCGCACCGCGTCGCCGACGCCGCGAAGCAGATGGGCCTCGAACATGCCGTCATAACCAGCGTTAACCGCGACGAACTGCCAGACGGCGGGGCATCCATCTTCGCCGCCACGATACGGGCGATCCGGAACGAGGTTTCTGGCTGCGCCATCGAGGTGCTGACGCCAGACTTCAAGGGCGACCGCGACGCGATAGAAACCGTCATCACCGCCAGGCCAGACACGTTCAACCACAACATCGAGACGGTTCCGCGCCTGTACCCGGCGGTGCGTCCGCAGGCGAAATTCAACCGTTCGCTCGAGGTTCTCAGGTACGCCAAGGAGCTGAACCCGAACGGGCTGACCAAGAGCGGGTTCATGGTGGGACTCGGCGAGGTGGAAGAGGAGATCCACAGCACCATGCGCGCCCTGCGCGATCACGACGTGGACATCCTGACCATCGGCCAGTACCTCCGCCCGACGGAGAACCACCTGCCGATGAGCCGCTACTACAAGCCAAAAGAGTTCGCGGATCTCAAGAAGTACGGCTTCGAACTCGGCTTCAGGCACGTCGAGAGCGGGCCGCTCGTCCGCAGCTCGTACCACGCCCACGAGCAGACCTCGGACGCCCGCCACAACGTTCTCGGCGCGAGCGTCTAGGCGTTTCCGGCGTGGAGCTTGAGAAGCAGAGCCCGTCCAGTTTCTCAGCGGAAGTAAGGCGGTTGCCCGGCCTGACGCCATACGCGGAGGCGTGGGATTTGCAGCGGGAGATGGTGCGCAGGCGGAAGCGGGATGGGATCCCCGACACCTTCATCCTGTGTGAGCATCCTCCTGTCTACACGGTGGGGCGGGCAGCGGCGGACGCTTCGAACCTCGGGGCCGGGGAGGAATACCTGCGCTCGCTCGGGGCGGAGGTTTTCTGGAGCGACAGGGGCGGCGACGCGACGTTTCACGGGCCTGGGCAGCTCGTCGGGTATCCCATCCTGCGGCTGAAGGACCGGGACACGCACAAGTATTTGCGGGATCTGGAGGAAGTCATCATCCGGGTGCTTGGGGATTATGGGCTCGAAGGGTGGCGGCATCCCGATTACACGGGCGCATGGGTGGGGGAATGCAAGATCTCGGCTATCGGGGTGAAGTTCTCTTCAGGGTGGATCACCTCGCACGGCTTCGCCCTCAACGTATCCACGGACCTCTCGTGGTTCGACAGGATCACCCCTTGCGGCATCCGCGAGTTCGGCGTGACGAGCCTGGAACGCGGACTTGGCCGCGAGGTACGGATGCCTGAGGTGGAGCAGCGTGTGATCTCACGCTTCCATGAGACTTTCGGCTGAGGGCGAGTCTGGGTGGGGACTTCGCAGCTCTTGTTGTGCGTGAGTCGTGAAGCGCTCGCTGCGCTCGCTTCGTAAGTAGTGAGTCGAGGAAATACGACTAACGACTCACGACTTACGGGAGCAAAGCGACAGCCGGTTAGTTTACTTACTGCCTTTTCGGGTATCTCCTGACAGCCTACAAATGCAAGGTCGCAATACCGAGAAGGAGGAACCATGATCGAAGGCGTAGCCAACGTATGGGTGCCGGTAGCGGACACGGACAGGGCGCTGGATTTCTACCAGAACACCCTGGGGTTCTCGCTGGTTAAGCACGACGGCAAGTGGGCCGAGGTGGAGACCGGCGGCCTGAACATAGGGCTGAACGGTCGCGAGCCGGAGGGCGCTGGCTCCGGAGGCGGGATCGTCATAACCTTCCAGCCCCAGTCCGGCCTGGACGCGACTGTCGAGGATCTGAAGGGGCGGGGCGTGGAGTTCCCAGCCGGCGTCTCCGAGCACGAGTGGGGCCGAGTCGTCACCTTCAAGGACTCCGAGGGCAACGACCTCCAGATCTACGAGCCGCCGAACTAGCAGAAATCTAGGGAAGACATTTCGGGGCTGGCTTTGACTCTATTCAGAGCCAGCCCCGCCTCTTGAAGAGAAGGTACAGTACGAGGCACACCAGCGCCATCAGCGCGAGGGCGAACGGGTATCCGAAGGTCCAGTGAAGTTCCGGCATGCTGTCGAAGTTCATGCCGTAGACCGTGCCGATGAGGGTGGGGGCGAAGAGAATTGCCGCCCACGCCGATACCTTCTTGACCTCGTCGTTCTGCTCGATGCTGACCTCGGAGAGCCGCTTGACCTCCTCGTTCTGCTGCAAGCTCACGAGCGCGAGGTTGACGCTGAGGATGTTCTGAAGTAGCTGGCGGAATCCCTCGACCTGTTCCTGAACCTCTATGACGTGATCCTGCACGTCGCGCAGGTAGCGCCTGAGTTCAACGTCTATGCCGTACTTTTCGAAGCCGTCTGTCAGGCCTTTCAGGACGCCGTTCAGGGGGCGGACGGCGCGCTGGAACTCTATGACCTCGCGGGAGAGTTCGTACACGCGCTGGGAGACGTCCGGGTTGCCGCCGAAGACTTCGGCTTCGATCTCATCCACGTCGTTCTCCAGCCCCCTGACTACAGGCGCATAGTCGTCAACGATCCTGTCCATTACGGCGTAAAGGATCGCCTCGGAGCCCTGGCCGAGCAGGTCCGGCTCCCGCTCCATGCGCCGCCTGACGCTCGCGAGGTCCGGCGCTTCGCCGTGCCGGACGGTCACCACGAAATCATGCCCGAGGAAAACGTGGACTTCGCCGAACTCCACGGTCTCGGGGCCGTCGAGGTAGCGGGCCGCCTTGAGAACTACGAAGAGTGTTTCGCCGTATCGTTCGAGTTTGGGCCTCTGGTGGGCGACGATGGCGTCTTCGACTGCCAGCTCGTGCAGCCCGAATTCCCCGGCCACTGCTTCGAATTCATCTCTCGTCGGCCTATAAAGCCCGATCCAGGCTACGCCCCCACGCTCCTTCGCCGACTCGTGGGTCTCTGTCAGGGAGCGGGGCTCATCCACCCGCTTGCCGTCAACGTAGACGGCGCTGTCCGCTATGGCCATCCACTTCACCTCTCTTCCTCACGCATGGGATGATGGACCGCCGGGGTGGCGATCCACGGCCACGTGCCTTCGGGGTGGTGGGGAGACCTTGTGCTGTGGAGGATTCTCCGCTACCGGGCGCCCTGGGCAAGCGGCCCGCTGCTACTTTGGTACACACCATCGTTGGTCAAGCGCCGCTCACCTCCTCGGGATGATCCGGATTCCAGCGGGAAAAGTGTAGTCCCGGCCACGAAATATGGCAACCCGCCGCCGATCCGGTAGAATAGCGCCGCAAATAAGTCCTGGAGGGGGATATGACTGGATCAGCTAGACAGACCATCGCCCTGGTGTTCGCCGTTGTCATGGCGGTTATGCTGCTAGTCCTGCCTCCGAAAGCCTGGGGGCAGCCTCCCGGACAAATAGTCGAGGGGCCGGGCGGCGCAAGATACGTCGCCGACGAGCTGATAGTCACCTACGCACCAGAAGCCGCTCGGGAGCGCGTGAATGCCGTGGGAAGCAAGTTCGGGGCACGAACGAAAGAGGCAGTCCCCGGCATAGACGCCCGCCTACTCTCTTTCCCGAATGGTCGAGGTTCCCTGAAACGGATCAAACACACCCTCAAGGGGAACCGCGCGGTCGAGTCCGTGGACTTGAACTACTTCCTCGAACCCACCTTCACCCCCAACGACCCCCGCTTCGGCGACCAGTACGGCCTTCCGCAGACACGCTTTCCCGGAGCCTGGGACAAGACCAGGGGCAACGCGAACGTGGACATCGCCATCGTGGATACCGGCATTGACGCGAACCATCCCGACCTCGCGGCCAAGGTGTCGGCGCAAAGGGACTTCACCGCCACGCCAGAAGGCAAGGTCGCCGAAGACGACGCCGGGCACGGCACCCACGTCGCCGGCATCGCCGCCGCCGTCACCAACAACGGGAAGGGCGTCGCGGGCGCCTGTCCTGGTTGCGAACTCATGGCCGCCAAGGTAGTGAGCGGCGGCCTGGCCTCGAGTTACGACACGGCCGACGCCATAGTCTGGGCCGCGGACAACGGGGCCGAGGTGATAAACGTCTCGCTGGGCGCCCCCAGCGGCTCTGATGCGCTGAAGAACGCCGTGGACTACGCATGGAACCACGGCGCGGTAGTCGTGGCTGCCGTGGGCAACAGCGGCAAGGAGGTCAGGGAGTACCCTGCCGCGTACGCGAACGCCATAGCCGTGGCCGCCACAGCCAAAGACGGCTACCTGGCTTCGTATTCCAACTACGGCACGTGGGTAGACGTGGCCGCGCCCGGTTCGGGTATCATCTCCACCAAACTGGGGGGAGGCTACACGACCATGAGCGGCACCAGCATGTCAGTGCCGCACGTGGCCGGGCTGGCCGGGCTGCTCGCCGCGCAGGACCGCTCAGCTTCCGGTATCCGCAGCCGCATCGAGAACACCGCCACGGACCTCGGCACCGTCGGGAAGGATAAATACTACGGCTACGGGCGCATCAACGCCTACAGGGCCGTTGGGGGATGATCGTTAGCTTTCAGCGGTCAGCTACCAGCCAGAAATGGGTGCCGGTGGTGCTTTGCCTGAACGTCTGGTCACGCGCTGCCGATGAGAACGCCGGAGGCGAAGACCAGTGCGCCGCCCAGGATTACCTGCATCGCGGACATGAGGAAGCTCAATCTGAAATAGCGGTAGCGGATGAAGGAGATGGCGAGCAGCTCCACCCCGACAACCCCGAAGGCAACGTACAGCGCCAGATGCACGTGCGGCAGCAGGAAAGGCAGGGTGTGCAGGATGCCGCCGACGAACGTCGCAGCCCCCGTGATCACGCCCCGCATGAACGGATGGCCGCGACCGGTCATGGAACCGTCGTCCGAGAGACCTTCGGAGAAGGCCATGCTGATCGCCGCCCCAACCGCCGCTGCCAGCCCCACCAGAAACGTCACCCGCGTATCATGCGTCGCGAACACCGTGGCGAACAGCGGCGCCAGCGTGGAAACCGACCCGTCCATCAGGCCAACCAGCGAAGGCTGCACCACCTTCAAAACGATATCCTTGCTGTGCCCTGAAGCCGTCATCTCCCGGCCCCCTAGCCCCAACCGCTCCATCAGGGCCGACACTACTCCATACCCCCCGCATCACAGAATGTCCCGTAAAAGATCACACACCAATTCTAACGACCTTTTATCAGAAATCAAGAATGATTCTTGATACTGTAATTGGGAATCATTCGCGTTTAGTTCGAACCCCGCCGGTTCGAGCTTCAGGCCTTGCGGATCGGGCGCCGGGCCTGATCGGCGGGTCGTGCCGTATACCCAAGAGGACGTATACTTCGGGCATGGAGAGGACGGAGGCCAGGATAGATCGGGTTCTCGTCGAGCGGGCGGGAGCGCGCCCGCAGGGAGGGGCGTGGGGAGTCCGAGGTCATAGAGGACGCGCTCAGGCACTACCTTGGCGAAGTTAGCGAGCACGAGGCCGGGCTTCTCCGGCTGGGCATAAGCGAGTCGCTTGACGAGGCACGCGATCGGCGCGAGCGCGAGGGCATCCCCGAGCTCTCCGAAGAGGAAGCGATACGGCTAGCCGTGGAAGAGCAGCATGCTTACAGGCGCGGCGATTGATGCCACGGGCGTGATCCGTGCGGTAGTAGATCCTAACGTTCTCGTCTCCGCCAGGATTTCCAACCAGGGCTACCCTGCTCGCATAGCGCGCGCCGCCGATGCGGAGCGCTTCGAACTGATCGTCTCCGAACGGTTACTCGGCGAGTTGGAGGATGTCCTGATGCGCGATAAGTTCCGCCGCTACGCTACCGTCGAGGAAGTCGACGAACTCCTGGCCGGGTTGCAGGAGAAAGGACGTTTCTTCGACGAAGGCGAGCCTGGGCGCCTCGTGCCAGAGGACCCGAAGGACGACTACCTGGTGGCCCTGGCTCTCGCCGAACCGGCGCCGACTACCTCGTTTCGGGCGACCCGCACCTGGTAGGGACTTCACCGGGCAGAATCGAGGTCCTCACTC
>JACDAR010000293.1 GCA_013695335.1 Rubrobacter sp. | reverse complement strand
GACATGGGCGGCTCCAGCGCCTCCCGGCCCGTCGAAGAAGGCGCGGACGGCCTCGTCTGGGCCGCAACCCTCCCCAACAACGGCCCAACCGGCGGCTTCTTCCGGGATCAGCGTCCCATAGCGTGGTGACGGTAATCCCCACTGCAAGAAACCCAGCCGTTCTTCCGGCGAAAAACTAGCCGAACGGGCGATGGTCCGCTCCCCGGTGTGGGGATACATTCTCCGTAAGGAAACCCGAACAGGAGTGGATCGTGGATAACCAGAAGGACAATGGAGAGATGCTGGCGGCGCTGTCTGATGGGATGGCTGACGCTGTGGCGAAGGTCGGCGCGTCTGTGGTGCGGGTTCACGGCCGCAGGCGGCGCTCGGGGAGCGGTGTCGTGTACGCGCCTGGGCTGGTGCTGACCGCGAGCCACGTGGTGGAGCGGGAGGAAGACCTCTCCATCCACACCGGCGACGGACGAACGCTGCCAGCGCGGTTCGCGGGACGTGACCCCTCGACGGACCTCGCTGTGCTGCGGGTAGAAGGGCTGGAGGTCGGAGAGGTGACGTTCGCGGAGTCGGAGCCCAGGGTCGGGCAACTGGCGCTGGCTGTGGGCAGCCGCGGGCGAGGTGATGGGCCAAGGGCGACGCTCGGTGTCGTCAGTTCGGTCGGCGGGCCGATGCGAACGTGGCGGGGAGGACGGGTCGAAAGGTACATCCAGACCGACGCTTCACCGTATCCAGGCTCTTCTGGCGGAACCCTGATCGGGGTTCGTGGGGAGGTGTTCGGCATCCTGACGTCCGGTTTCGGGCGGGGCGCGGCCATCGCAATTCCGGCCGGATTGGCCCGGCGCGTCGCGGATTCGCTCGCGGAGCGGGGCTCGGTCAGGCGCGGCTACCTCGGGATACTCAGTCAGCCTGTGCGCCTGCCCGATGGGCAGACCGGACTCACGCAGCGCGGCGGACTGCTGGTCGTCGGCGTCGAGGACGGCAGCCCGGCCGGGAATGGAGGTCTGATCGTTGGCGACATCCTGGCAACGCTGGACGGCCAGCCTGTCGAGGACACTGACGACCTCCTCACGCTCCTCACGGGAGACAGGGTCGGGCGTTCTGTCCCCGCCGGCGTTGTCCGCGGCGGCGAACTAACGACGCTCGACGTTTCCGTCGGAGAGCGCGATTAGCCAGTCCTGCGCGGCGGTAGTATCCCTCGTATGGATGGAGATCCCGAAGTTCAGGGGCGGGGCGTACCCACAACGCCCGTGACGCGGGTGTTCGTGGTGGCCCCGACGCCAATGGCGCGGGCCGGGCTGCGTTCGATGCTCGACTCCGCGGAGGGGACAGGGGTGGAGGCGGTGGGCGGGGCCGCCTCGCTCTCCACCTCCGACCCCGCGCTCGCGGACGCCGACGTTCTGCTCGTGCTCGGGGAAGACCTGCTCGACGAAGCCGCGCCATCGTTCCCCGGCGACGATCACCAGTCCGTGCTCCTGCTCGCTGAAGATGAAGGAGCGGTGTCGAAGCTGCGGGCGCACTCGCCGAGGGGCTGGGGCATCCTGCCGCCTGACGCGCCGCAGGAGGAGCTCGAGGCTGCGGTGGTCGCGGTCGCGCGGGGCCTCGTCGTTCTCCCCGACGCCCTGGCGGGGCGGCTGTTCGGGAACCTGCAAGATTTCGGGGAACCTCCAGAGCCCCTGACATCCAGGGAAAGCGAGGTGCTCGGGCTCATCGGAAGGGGATTATCGAACCGTATGATCGCCACCGAACTGCACATCAGCGAGCACACGGTCAAGTTTCACATCTCATCCCTCTTCGCCAAGCTCGGGGTGGGCAATCGCGCCGAGGCCGTCAGCCGCGGGGCGCGGTACGGTTTGATCTCCCTTTGATTTCCTACGCATACGTCTTTCGACTGGTGCGTGAAACACCGCGCGGGCGTAGAATAAAGGCAGCTTCGCGGGACGGTAGGAAATGTCGGGTCTTTATGGCAGGATCTCAGGTACGATTCTCTGGATTGCCCTCCCTTTGCTCTTTCTTGCGGGTTGCGGGGACGAAACCAGCCCCCCGCCCTCATATAACGGCCCACGGGCCAGCCACACCGCCGCGTCAGTAGCCGCGCAGCCCGTGGCCGTGGAAACGCCGGTGATCGTCACCAGCGACAACGCATCGCTGCCAGAGGGATGTCGGCCGCGGCCCGTGGCCGAGGCCGTGATCCGGTTCGTCGACGCATTCAACCGGGGCGACAGGACTATGCTATCCCGGATCTTCTTCGTCTCGGAAGGGCCGAGCCCCCCCGACTTCTCCCAGGCTGGCTACTATCCGTGGTCCTGGTACTCGGCTAGTGAGATCGCGACCGACGGCAGGGTCTCGCACAACTTCACAACCTCGAATCAGGGGACGCTTCTGCGGTACTTCGCGAAACGCCACGCGCGCGGGGAGCGGATGCTGCTCCTCAAGGTTAGCCTCACCCAGCCTGGCCTGCTCGACGAGGAGAACAACGTAGGCTTCCTGTTCGTCCTCACCCGGAACGCGCAAGACCTCGCCCCGGGAACGGGAGGCCCGGCGCGCATAGCCTTCGGCAAGGGGGCTATAAACTGCCGCAACGGCCAGATCTTCGTCTGGTCCATGGAAATGAGGGCAAGTGAGGACAGGACAGCCCGCGAGGCAGCATCCTGGCTCTGCAAAGACCCCCCAGGATGGAAACCAGGGAGATCCGTGGTCGCCTGCACCTGATCTCATCCAGCCGGAACCAGGTTCCCTTCTAGAAATCCACGTCCCTCCCCACATCCTGCTCCACGGCGCGGTCCTAGACGATTCGGGCGACAGCCACGTCTTTGTCAATCTCAGTGGCGCCGAGCGGCCTGTGATTGCACCGGGCGCAGGGGAACGTTCGAAATGTTCAGTCGAGGGGCACCTTATGTCAGGGGGTGTCTGGGTGCATAACGGTGTGCGAGATCTCGCGCGCCCGATCCGGGGTGATGCCCTCGCGCTGCTCGACGGCGAGCGGGTGATCCGTCGGCTCCAGCTCAACGAACGGGCGTGCGCCGACGGGCCGTTCGTGGACCAGCGTCTTCAGGCTGAGGGTGTCCAGATAGACGGGGAGGTCGGTGCAGAGCCAGCCGAAGTAGGGCGGCTCGTTCTCCCGGCCTTCGTCGTCCCACAACTCCAAGGTGCGACGGTAACTCTGCTCGCTGAGCGAGGCCCAAACGCCCCAAACGAAAAGCTCTTCCGTGCCGAGAATGGGGATCTCAAGCACGCCGCGCACGTAGAACTCCCCGCCGTCTATGACGCAGACGTCCGGGGTGAGATCCACCCGCGCCGCCCTCTCTTCCTCCGGCAGCCAGTAGTACGGAGCGGGCGCGTCGGCGGCGAAGCTCATCGGCAGGCCGGGGTGATGCTCTCCGCAGGCCACGCACCAGTAGCCGCCGAGGCCAGGCTCAGAAGTCAACGTCCCTGCCGGCGTCGCGCTCCACGGCGCGGTCGTAGACGATGCGGGCGACGGCCATGTCTTCGAGGGCGAGGCCCTGGCTGGCGAAGAGGGTGATGTCTTCGGGGCCGTGGCGGCCCTTCATGTGTCCCGAGATGACCTGGCCCAGCTCGTAGACGGCCTCGGGGAGAATGGCGCCTGTTTCCAGGGAAGGCATCAGGTCTCCTACTTCCAGCCCGATCTCCTCGCGCGAATCCACGCAGACGAAGCTGGCCCGCTTGACCACATCGCGGTCGATCTCGCTCTTGAACAGCATGTTCGATCCTGCCGCGTTGACGTGCGTCCCTGGCCGCAACCATTCTCCGTACAGCACCGGCTCGCGCGACGAGGTAACCGTCACCACGATGTCCTGGGCGGCCACCTCGTCCGGGGCGTGGGTCGTCTCTATCTCCATGCCGAGCCGCCCTCCCATCTTCTCGGCGAACGCCTTGCGCCTGTCCTCCGAGCGGCTGTGGACGATGATCCGGTCCAGATCCCGGACGGCCGCGACGGCCTCTAGCTGGCTCTCGGCCTGCCAGCCCGTTCCGTACAGCCCGAGGGTAGTCGCATCCTCGCGGGCAAGGTACTTCGTGGCGACGCCGGTCGCCGCGCCCGTGCGGAGTTGCCCGAGTCGATCTGACTGGATGATGGCGAGCAACTCGCCGCCTTCGGAGTCGAAGAGCATGGTGTAGAAACGGGCGCCGCCTCTGGCGATTGTGTACGTCTTGAGGCCGAGCGCCCCGAACTCCGGCGCGCCGGCGAACATCACGTTCAGGCCGCTGCCTGGAAGGGATACCCTGCGGCGGGCGTGGTTGGTAGCCCGGCCCTCTGCGTGCTGGTGCAGCACGGCCTCCACGGCTTCGAGGGCAGACGGCATGTCGAGCAGTTCTTCCACTTCGTTTTCCGTGAGGAGCAAGGTCATGGGAGGTTCCTCCTGTTCTGGGGCTGTTTATCGGCTAGAATCTTGCGGATTATGCGGGTTCTCGTGCTGGACAACTACGACTCCTTTACGTACAACCTCGTGCAGTACCTCGGGGAGCTCGGGGCCGAGGTCATGGTCCGCCGCAATGACGAGGTCACGGTCGAGGATGTGCTCGCGCTCCACCCTGACAGGATAGTCGTCTCGCCAGGCCCATGCACACCCAATGAGGCCGGCATCTCCATGGACCTTATCTCCAAGTCCTCAAAACGCGTCCCCGTGCTCGGCGTCTGCCTCGGACACCAGGCGATAGGCCAGGCTTTCGGGGCCGAGGTGGTGCGCGGCGAGCCCGTACACGGCAAGACCGCGAAGATACTGCACGACGGCGAGGGCGTCTATGCTGGCCTGGACCAGGGATTCGAGGCCACCCGCTACCACTCGCTCGTCATCGAACCGGACTCGCTTCCCGACTGCCTGGTGGTCACGTCCCGCACGGAGGACGGAACCATCATGGGCGTGCGGCACCGCGAGCTTCCGGTCGAGGGCGTGCAGTTCCACCCCGAGAGCGTACTAACGATGAGTGGGCGCGACCTGCTTAGGAACTTCCTGGCCTCGTGATCCGGGACTCCCTCAGGAAGGTCGCCGCTGGCGAGATCCTCTCAGAAGGCGAAGCAGAACGCGCCCTCGAAACCATCATGGAGGGAATGGTTCCGGCCGCCGTCACTTCAGCCCTGCTAACCGGGATGCGGATCAGGGGCGAGTCGGTTTCAGAGATAGTCGGGTTCGCCCGCGCGATGCGCCGCTTCGCAGCAAACGTAGAGGCGCCGCCCGAGGTCGTTGACACCTGCGGGACTGGCGGCGACGCGAAAGGCACTATCAACATCTCCACGGCTGCTGCGTTCGTTGCGCGTGGGGCCGGGGTCATCGTCGCCAAACACGGCAACCGGGCCGCAACCAGCCGGGCTGGGTCCGCCGACGTGCTCGAAGCGCTGGGGGCAGGGATCGAACTCGGTCCGAAGGAAGTTTCCCAATGTATCTCCGAGACCGGCATCGGCTTCATGTTCGCCCGCACCCACCACCCCGCGATGCGATACGTCGCCCCGGTGCGCACGGAGCTTCCCTTCCGCACCATATTCAACCTGCTCGGCCCCCTCACCAACCCGGCTGGCGCGAGGCGGCAGGTCATCGGGGTGTTCGGGAGGGACTACGTGCTGCCCGTCGCGGAGGCGCTCTCTTCACTTGGCGCGGAGAAGGCGCTCGTGGTGCATGGGATGGATGGGATGGATGAGATCACGGTGACAGCAGAGACCCTCGTCGCCGAAGTCGGGGACGGTGGCATAAAGGAGTACGAGGTCACACCCGAAGACCTCGGCCTCTCCCGCCACACCCCGGACGGCCTCCTCGGCGGCGACGCCCACCTCAACGCCCGCGTCCTGCGCGGCGTCCTCTCCGGCGAGGAGCGTGGCGCGGCCCGCGACGTGATCCTCGCAAACGCGGGCGCCGCGATCTTCGTCTCCGGCGGCTCGAAGAGCCTGGAATCCGGCGTCAGGCTTGCCGAAGAATCCATAGCCACCGGCGCGGCAAGCCGGGCCCTCGAAGACTTCGTGAAGACCACCCGCCGACTCTCGGGTGAAGCGTGAGCGTGCGTCCGACAGTCCTCGACGACCTTGCCGCAGCTTCCATGCGCCGCGCCGAGGAACTGAAGAAACACATCGGCTTCGACGAACTCTACGAGCAGGCGATCAGCTTCGAGAAGAGGGATTTCGCGGCTGCGCTCGCTGCACCTGGGTTGACTGTGATCTCCGAGATAAAACGCGCCTCGCCATCTGCGGGTTTCATCCGGGAGGTAGACCCAGCCGCGTGGGCCACGGGCTACGAGCGGGA
>JACDAR010000271.1 GCA_013695335.1 Rubrobacter sp. | reverse complement strand
CTGGTTTGCTCTTCGTTCTATGGTGGGTTCCCGGCATCGTCGCCTCATTCGGCATCCTGATACGAGATCCCGCAACGTTCGTGATGGGGTTGGTTTGTTTCGTAGTGGCTGGCCTCGCGCTGCTGCTAGAGGAACGCTGGGCCAACAAACCCATCTCCCGCCGCAGGGCTCCCTCCGCCGATAGCCAAAGAACCACCAGGCAAAACAAGATCAACGATCAAAGCGAAGAAACCATCACGGAACGCAGTGATGAAGCCGTCGCTGAACAAAACGAAGAAACCGTCACAGCCCAAAGCGAAGAAGCTATCACGGAGCAAGGCGAAGAAACCGTCGAAGAACGCAGCGAAGAAGTCGTCAAAGGGCACATCACGAAGCGCGGGGATGACGGTTCCTAGCGCATCCTGGGGCATACATCCGGGGCCCCAAAGCCGACCACGAAAACAGTATACTTTCCGGCGAGGATGGTCCGATGGAGACTGTGGAGAGCATGGGGCTCCCCGCGCTGAATGCAAGACCCAGGCGTGGGTGGTTCGCGGAAAGGAGCAAGTACATGGGGCTAATTCGTACGGCTGTGGGGTTTGTGATCGTGGTGATAGTCTTCCACATCGGCATGAACTACCTCAACGTGGAACCTGGCACCAACGGCCTGACCAGCGCCCTTTACAGCCTCGGCGGGCTGCTCGAGTCGCCGGCTGAGGCGCTCGTCAAGGCTCTCCCCCTCTCCCCCGAACAACGAGGCAACTACGATACCAGCGGCTTCTACTTCACGGCTTTCGCCGCCGCCGGCGGCTACTTCATCATCTTCCTGCTGCTCGGAGTGGGAAGACGGGGGTAGTTAGCAGCCACGTATCCGAAGATTCTGCTAAATTAGGAGCGTGTCAGCCAGCATCCGCATCAGGCCCGAGGTCATAACAGCCCACCGCCTCCGCATGGAGATGGTCGGCCTCGAAGACGAGGACATCGAGAACACCATCCGTATGAAGGGCTGGGCCTGGGTTCGCAGCCGCAACGCCTGGGTCTACGCGGGCGAACCTGACTTCGTAAACCGTCAGATCCGGGAGGTCATCATCGCCCTTCCCGATATCTTCTTCGACGAAGGCGGCCTCGAGGAGTCCATCCGCACCGTCCAAGAGAAGGCGAGGAACGACGAAGAACGCGAAGAAGTCCGCGACCTCATGCGACAGGCTTTCGAGAAAACCGGCCAGCTAGAAGCGGCGGCGAAGTTCCTGTAGCCCAACCCGAAGTTCGGGGCTTCCAGATAAGAAGTTGATTCTATGGGGCGGTCTCGCGCTCGATGCGCTCTACCTCCTCGCGGGGAATGTGGATGGCTCCGGCGAACCTGTCCGCCTTGAGCTGCCCGTTGTCCACCATCTCCTGGACCGTCGTGCGGCTGACGCCGAGATACTCGGCAGCCTCGGCCACCGTGACGTTCATGCGATCCCTGTCTTCCATTCCAACCTCCTTGTCAGATCTGGACCTGGACGGACACTCCAGAGGATACCCGGCGCTACCAGTCGGTATTGGCTACTCTGGCGCTCCAGGCCCATCGTCGGCCCGCGAAGCACCCGGAACACAGGCTGGTGAAGCCCCCGCTCTGGCGCTTAGCCAGACGAGGGCGAAGAATCGGGCGTGTCGGAGGATTTGCCGAGGGCGCCACTGGTTCCTTTCAGGAACGGCAGCTTGTCGTACAAAACGAACCGCTCGAAGTCCGGGTAGAACTCGCTGGTGGTCACTGGTCTGCGGGAGAAGCTCGCCAGCGGTTCCTGTCCAGCCTCGCCCTTGCCTGGTTCGTGCAGCGTGATGCTGATGCTATCTGGTTTGAATTCGATCACGTTGTACGAAGGCGGCATCACGCCGCGCACGCGCATGCTCGAAACGGTTCCTGAATGCACGATCCGAACACCCGAGATACTCCAGACATACGGGACGTGCCTGTGTCCCGATAGGACCATATCCACGCCAACCTCGCGCAGGATGGCCATGACGTCCCCAGCATCGCGCAGGTTATTCACGTCGCGGCCCGTGCCAGGAACGGCGAGGATGTGATGGTGAATTATGAGGATCTTCGGGCCTCGATCCCACCCCCTGAACTCCGAATCCAGCCACGCGTAATGCTCGCGGCCTACCTCGCCCTCGTCGAGGTCAGGCTTGGTCGAGTCAAGGACTACTACCTTCGCCTCCCCTTCCTCGAAAGGCACGGTGGCAGTACCCTCGCGCATCCCGAAGAACTCCTCGAAGTGCCGGTAACCGACGCTACGGGCGTCGTGGTTGCCCATCGCGTACACGACGTTGGGACACTCGATGCGGTCGAAGTAACCCCTCGCAGCCTCGAACTCCCAGCGGTGTCCTTCCATCGTGAGATCACCGGCAACCGCCACGAGATCCGGCCGCATCGCGTTGGTTTCCTCGATGGCGGCCTCAAGGAGATCCTCCCTGAAAAGCCCCGAACCCACGTGAACGTCAGACATCTGTACGATTTTCATAGCTTGCCTCCTGTGTCGAGGACCGCCGATATTCTAGCCCGCTGACGGTCGCTCCGTATGATCCAGGAACTCACGGGCGCGTTCTAGCTGCGCCGCGACGGAGGCCGGGGACGTTGACCCGGCCGATCGTTTGTTTGCCACGCTTCCATCCGGCGTGAGCAGTTCGCGCGGCAGCTCCGAGAGCGCCGGATGCACCGCGACGAGCTCGTCTTCGGGAAGTTCCTCCAGCGTGATCCCAAGCTCCTCGCACCTCTTGACGAGCCTTCCAACGGCGTGGTGCGCCTCCCGGAAGGGTATCCCGCCCATCGCAAGGAAATCCGCAAGCTCCGTCGCCAGCGCGAATCCCCCGGCGGCGTCAGACATCCGTCCTTCGTCGAAGCGGGCGGTGCGGAGCATCTCGGGCAGCACGGCTAGCATGGCGAGCACGGTATCCACGGCGTCGAACAGTGGCTCTTTGTCTTCCTGGAGGTCTTTGGAATATCCCGGCGGAAGCCCTTTCATGGTGATGAGCAAGGAATTCAGGTTGCCGATGAGACGGCCTGCTTTGCCGCGCATCAGCTCGAAGGCGTCTGGGTTCTTTTTCTGGGGCATGATCGAAGACCCGGACGAGTATGCGTCGTCGAGGACCGCGAACCCGAACTCGGAGGATGTCCACAACACCCACTCCTCCCCCATCTTGCTGAGATGCACCCCGAGCACGGCGCACGCGTACATGAGGTCGAGGGCGAAGTCCCTGTCCGAGACGGCGTCAAGCGAGTTCGCCAACGGCTCCATCCCGAGGTCAGCCGCCGTGAGCGCGGGGTCCACGGGATGCGGCGTCCCGCCGAGCGCCGCGGCCCCGAGCGGTGAGACGTTCGCCGCCTCACCTGCCGCCTCGAACCTCCGAAGATCGCGGCGGAAGGCCCCGAAGTGCGCGAGGAAATGATGGGCGAGCAGTATCGGCTGCGCCCTTTGCAGGTGCGTGTAGCCTGGAAGAATGACATCGCGGTTCTCCTCGGCCACATCCACGAACGCCCGCATTGCCGCGAGCAAGCCTTCCCTGATCTCCTTGGCGGCATCTCGGCAGAACAGGTGGAGATCGAGCGCCACCTGATCGTTGCGGCTGCGGCCCGTGTGCAGCTTGAGCGCCACGTCGCCAGCCAGTTCCTTGAGCCGCCGCTCTACCGCCGTGTGAACGTCCTCGTCAGCGAGCGTCCACGAAAACTCTCCAGCCTCGACCTCAGCGAGCACGGTTTCAAGGCCATGTACCAGTTCACGCGATTCCTCCTGGGTGACGATGCCAGTCTCCCCGAGCATCCTGGCGTGGGCTATGGAGCCCCGTATATCGTAGGGTGCGAGCCGGATATCGAAGGGGATGGAGGCGTTCAGGCGCTCGAAGGCTTCGGCGGGCGAAGCGCCGAACCTCCCGCCCCACAATGGTTCTCTCTCGGTCATGGGGCCGCAGTTTAGCGGAACGGTGGCGCTCTTATGCCCTTCCGCGCATCGAAAGATGGATCGGAGGCAAGAAACCTCCCTCAATCGTCTAAAGCCGACAGGTCGAGGCGGCTGAGACGGTCCGGGTCGGAGAGTATGTATATCTCGACGATCTTTCCCTGCACTACCGTGAAGCCCATCACCGAGAATGGCTTTCCGTCCGGCGCACGCGATACGGTCCCAGCGGCCCCGTTGACGAGCGCCGGTTGCGCGAAGGGCGCAAAACGCGCGAAGGTAAGCGCCTGCCCGGCCACATCCCGCGCCCCGCGCACCTCCTTGAATCCGCCCATAGGTGTCGCGCCGTAGTCGACTCGAAGCAAGACGTTCGGGTCGAGGACAGCGAGCAGCGTCTCGAATTCGCCCTCGCGCGACGCAGCGAGGAAGGCATCGACGACTTCCCGCTGGCTGGCGATGTCGGCATCGGGGGTAACGGATGCACCACGCACCCTGCGACGCGCACGGCTAGCAAGTTGCCTCGCCGCCGCCGGTGAACGGCCCACGATGGGAGCGATCTCACCAAACGACACGGCGAACATGTCGTGAAGCACGAACGCGAGACGTTCGGCGGGCGTCAGGGTGCCGAGAACGACAAGCAGGGCCAGGCCGACCGAATCAGCCAGGAGGGCCTCGTGCTCGGGATCAGTCCCTTCTTCGCGATCAATTATGGGATCGGGCAGATGAGCCCCTCTAAACTCGCCCACGGACTCTTCCAGAGGCATCTCTCGCCGCGAACCGCGCGAGCGCAGCATGTTCAGGCACACCCTTGCGACGACCGTGGTCAACCATGCGCCCAGGTTCTCGACGTCGTCGGCCCCGTTCCGCGCGAGGCGTAGCCAGGCTTCCTGCACCGCGTCGTCTGCTTCGCTGGGCGATCCGAGCATCCGATACGCCACCGCTTTCAGGCGGGATCTGTGTGTCTCGAAGCGTTCCACCAACCATTCGCGTTCGTCCACGTGTCACATTCCTCCTTCGCTCCGGGTCATTGTAGTAGTGACCAACGAAACCAGGCCGATGTGACAAGGAGGTGAAGTAGAACCCGGCCCCACAACAAACGCAAGCAACCAGCAGAGACACCCATAAAGGAAAGGAATCATGCAAACAGCAATAATTCAACCACGGATGAAGAACCCGGTAATGGTCGTTCCCGATGCGCTGCAACCCTTGCTTGACCTGGGGAAGGCAGCGAGGGAAGCCGGACTTCCGCCGAAGACTGCCGAACTCATCCACCTGCGGGCGGCCCAGATCAACGGTTGCAGCTACTGCACCGAGATGCACTCCCGAGAGCTTAGAAACGCTGGCGAGACGGACGAGCGGATCTTCACGGTGGCCGCCTGGCGGGAGGCGCCGTACTTCACAGACCCGGAGCGTGCCGCGCTGGCGCTAACGGAGGCGGCCACCAGGCTCAACGACCGGCCTGATGCGGTACCGGATGAAGTCTTCGAAGAGGCAGCCAGGCACTACGACGAGCGGGAGATCTCGGCCCTTATCATCGAGATCGCCCTGATCAACTTCTGGACCCGACTCAACGTCACGGTGGGACAGGTGGCCGGCTCGGGCCAGGGCTGAACCAATCGGGCGGCGTGGATATCCACGCCGCCTATCTGAAGGTCTCCAATAAAGGGCTGGATCTGGCCGGTTCGCACGTTATCCGCCAAGAACGAGCGGGAAGACGAACTGGAAGAAAGTGAGGAAAACTACGATCCCCACGATGATGTTGATGATGAGAGAAGTTCCGCGCCGCCTGCGCTGGCGCACGTCTTCCGGAGTCTCACCCGGGTCCGCTTCCTGACGCAGCATCCTGGCAAGGATGGGACCGTAGAAAACCACGATGAGTATGCCAGCCCCCAGCCACATGAGCCAGAACAACCACTGCGTCGGCGACAACTTCGCTGCCTCCGGCTACTTCCCGCCTGCGGAGCGTCTATCCCGCCGATACTTCTGGACGGCGTTTTTGAGGGTGGAGAGGCCCATCGTGGCGTTGCGGGTACGGTTGCCGATCACCTCGCGCCCGATTTCGTCGAGCAGGTTCTTGTAGTCGAGCTCGAGCACTTCGTCCATGGTGAGGTCTTCGCTGACCACGCGCTCCACAACTATGGATGTGGAACCCATGCTTATGGTGTCGCCCTCGCCGGTCCACGAGAGATCTTCGATGCTGCCGCCTTCTCCACCTTTGAGGTAAATCCTCACGGAGCCGCCACACTCCGGGCTGCCGCCGGGCATTATCACCTGCGCGCCGTCGAGAACCCCTTTGTGGCGGGGGTTCCCGACGTGGTCCACGAGCCACGCTACGCGGTCTTTGCGGTCCAAGTTGCTACCGCTCGATGGGGGCGCGCACCATGTTGCCCCACTCTGTCCACGAACCGTCGTAGTTGCGGACGCTGTCGTAGCCGAGGAGGTACTTGAGAACAAACCAGGTGTGGCTGGAGCGCTCCCCGATGCGGCAGTATGCGATCACGTCGTCGTCCTGCCCGAGGCCGGCCTCGCCCTGGTAGATCTCCTTGAGCTCGTCCGCGCTCTTGAAGGTTCCGTCCTCCCTGACGGCCCGCGCCCACGGAACGTTGGCAGCGGTCGGGATGTGACCACCCCTGAGTGCGCCCTCCTGCGGGTAGTCCGGCATGTGGAGCAACTCGCCCTTGTACTCGCCTGGGCTACGCACGTCAATCAGGGAACCATGCGCCTCGAGGTGCGCGTCCACGTCCTCCTTGAACGCCCGGATCTTGGAGTCGTCACGCTCTGGAACTGGATATTCCGTGCTGGCGAAGCTGGGAACGTCCTGCGTCATTTCCCTGCCTTCGGCCTCCCACTTGACGCGCCCGCCGTCCATCACGCGCACGTTGTCGTGACCGAAGAGGCGGAAGACCCATAGCGCATAGGTCGCCCACCAGTTGTTCTTGTCCCCATAGAAGACTACGGTGGTTTCGGGTGTGATCCCCTTCTCCGACATCAGCTCGGCGAAGCGCTCGGGATCGAGGTAATCGCGCATCAGGGGGTCGTTGAGATCCTCGACCCAGTCGATCTTGACGGCGT
>JACDAR010000260.1 GCA_013695335.1 Rubrobacter sp. | reverse complement strand
GCTATGTGCGGCGAGAGGACGAGGTTCGGAACGTCGAAGAGCCGCGAGCCCTTAGGTGGCGGTTCTTCGTCGTATACGTCGAGCGCCGCCGCGCCCAGATGCCCGGACTCGAGCGCGTCGCACAGCGCCCCATAGTCGAGGAGACCGCCGCGCGCGCTGTTCACCAGCACGGAGCCCTCCGGCATCTTCGAGATCTCAACCTCCCCGATGATGCCCCGCGTCTCGTCCGTAAGACGGGCGTGGAGGCTGACGACCCGCGAACGCCCGAGCAGATCGTCGAGTTCAGCCTTGCTCGCCCCAACCTTCTCGACAACCTCGTCATCCACGAACGGGTCGTAGACCAGCACTTCGGCCCCGAAGGCCCGGAGCACCTTCGCCACCCTGCTTCCTATGGCCCCGAAGCCGACGAGACCGACGGTCGCACCGTCAAGCTCCACGCCGTTCTCTTCGTAGGCGTAGAATTCCCCCCGCCACTCGCCTTTCGAGAGGCTCTCGTTCGCGTCGGGGATGCGCTTCATGGCTGCGAGCATGAGGCCGAGCGCATATTCGGCGGCGGCCGGGGCGTTGCGGCCCGGGGCGTTGCACACCAGCACACCCCGCTCCGAGGCGGCTTCCACGTTCACGTTCACGGGGCCGCCGCGCGTCACCACCACTAGTTTCAGGGTGTCGAGCGCATCGAGGACTTTCTCGGTGATCGGGGCCAGTTGGGTCACTATGATCTCCGCTCCTTCTCCGGCTGAGATCACCGCTTCCTCGCTACCAGCAGCCTCCTCGACCTCGGCAACATCCACGTGCGGCTCCAACGGCCACTCGAAATCCAGGGTCGAGACGTCGAGGTCATCGGACTCCCTCTCCAGCGCCTCGACGAGGAGTCGGGTAAGCACGTGACGGTCTCCGGCGGCGAGGACTCTGGTAGCCATTAGCTTCTCTCCTTGTTCGTGGACGCGGCGTCAGCCGACGTCCGCAGGTGTTCGGAGTCGTTCAGGGTATACAGCCCACCGCCCCGCTCGTTCAGGCGAACCTCGGTTATGGCGACGTTCACCATGCGCGGGAACCGCTGTCGGTACTCATTCAGAGGAATGCCGAGGAGCGAGCAGAGTACCAGACGGATCAGGGTGTTGTGTGCGACCACGAGCACCTTCTCTCCGGGATAGTCCCGGTCGAGTTCACCGAGCGCGTCGAGCGCCCGCCCCGCTGCGTCCGGCAACGGCTCCCCCCCGGGGAAAGGCCGCTCGTCCGGGTCGTTGATGAACCTTTCCGCTTCATCGGGATAGGACGACCGGATCTCCGGTAGCGTCTTCCCCTCCCACTCCCCGAAGTCCACTTCCTTCAACCGGTCGTCCGCCGCAAGATTCAGATCGCACGCCTCAGCCGCGGGCCGCGCCGTCTCAATGGCCCGTATCAGGGGCGAGCAAATGATGTGATCCGGGGCTTCACGTGCGGCTCGTTCGGCGAGGGCCTGTGCTTCCCGGCGCCCCGTCTCCGTCAATTCGATATCCGTGACGCCAGCGTAGCGGTTGTCGTGGTGCCACACGGTCTGGCCGTGCCTGGCGAGCAGCAGGCGCGCTGGTTCTCTTTCACTCACGATATCCTCGCCCGTCGCGCTAGATCTTCCGAGATGTAGCCGCGCTCCACGAACGCCGAAGCAAGCCGCCCGAAGTTCTCGGCCATCTTACCGTCGCTTCCGTTTGGCTCGAACTCCCAGCGGGTCTGGCTCATTCTGGATGCGGCTTCGGCGACGGAGCCTTCACCGGCTCGTGCAAGAATCGCCATCCCGACGGATCCCTCGGTCGAGACGGGAACGGTCACGGGGACGCCGAGCACGTCGGCCCGGATCTGGGACCACAGCCGACTCTTCGCACCGCCTCCCGTCGCGCTCACAGGCCCGGTCACGCTCGCCCCCAACCCTTCGAGATGCGCGAAACATAGCCGCTCCACAAAGGCCACACCTTCGAGTACGGCCCGGAAGCGATCCACCTCGTCCTCCGGCTCGCCGATCCAGAAACCCTCTGCCTCGGGCTCCGCGAACGGGAACCGCTCTCCCTTCGACGCAAGCGGGTAGACAACCGCCGAGGAAGGCCCGCGCCTCTCGGCTTTTTCGTTGAGCGCATCGAGGTCCGCGTCAGGGAAAATCTCGGAGATGATGCCAGCGCCCGTGCTCGACGCGCCGCCTGGTAGCCAGCCCTCGTCAGGGTGCCGGTGACAGTAGACGGCCCCGCTCGGGTCTTTCAGCAGCTCGCGGGTGACGCCCTTGAGGGCCAGGGTGGTGCCGAGCACCGAGTTCCAGCGTCCTTCTTCGAGGGCTCCGGCCGCGATCTGGGCGGCGCAACTATCCGTCATCCCGGCGTGGATGGGTGTGCCTGCGGGGATGCCCGTGTGATCCGCAGCGGACTTCCCGACCTCCCCGATCCTGGTTCCTGGCCGCACGGCCTGGGGTAACAGTTCCGCCGGAACACCCAGCCGCTCCATGACCTGCTCGGGCCAACGGTCGTTGATGAGGTCGTAGCCGGTCTTGAGGGCGTGGCTCCAGTCTGTGGCGACCGGCTCTCCCGCGAGGCGAGATGCGATGAAATCGGCCTGATGCATCATGCGCGACGCTCCATCGCCGTATCCGTTCTCGAGAAGCCAGATCAGACGCGGCAGCGCGTACGAACCGCTGATCCTGTACCCGAGCGACTCCCATACCTCTTCCCCGGCCTCTTGCGCCCGCTTCGCCTCATCGGATGCGCGACCGTCGTTGTACATGATCGCGGTCGTCAGGGGCTGCCCGCCCTCATCAGCGAGCAGGATGGTGCCCGAGGTCGAGCAGATCGCAAGCCCGGAGATCTCTCTATCCCCGATACCCTCCATCGCCCCTCTGGCCGCATCTCCGAACGCGTTCCACCAGAATTCGGGGGCCTGCTCGTGACGCACGTCGTCGGAGCGCAGGCTGGATAGCGGGGCGCTGCCGGAACCGGCCTCCGTTCCATCATCTTCCAGAAGCACCACCCGGACGCTCTGCGTACCAAGGTCAACGCCGATTGTGAGCGGGGCGCCGCTGCTTTCAGCGCTCATCTCTGGTCCTCCACAGCCTGGATCGCGGAATCCGGCGCCCACGATAAGCCGACGGCCCACCCTCCGGTTCAGGTTCCGCATCCCGGCCGACGGTAAACGTTCCGAGCATCATTCGGTGTCCCTTCAACCCCGTTTTTGCGATCACCCATCTGTTTTTTATCATAATTTATGAAAACATTTCGTTCTAAATGGCCGAATACCGGGGATATTTCTTGCTGCGTGAGAAAACGTCATGGCAAACGGGAGGTTGGGGGCTAAAGATGTAGACTTGCTCTGGTACCGACCGTGACTAAGGTGGTGAGTTCGGATAATCGGGTTTGGTGGAAACGGCTGGCGCGGTGGCTCGGAGAAGATGGCTAGGCGGCAGGCTGGGATCGCGGATCTAGTGCTGGAGCAAGGTTCCGCGACTATCAAGGATCTCGCGGAGCATTTCGAGGTCAGCCTGATCACGATGCACCGCGACCTCGACGAGCTGGAGCGACAGGGCATCATCCGCAAGCTGCGGGGTTACGTGACGGCTGAACCGTCCAGCCTCTTCGACAGCAGCGTGCGCTACAGGATG
Organism: Rubrobacter sp.; assembly: GCA_013695335.1. Classification (GTDB taxonomy): domain Bacteria; phylum Actinomycetota; class Rubrobacteria; order Rubrobacterales; family Rubrobacteraceae; genus JACDGB01. The sequence goes on along the minus strand of JACDAR010000260.1, from coordinate 2,260 downwards.
CGCGCGGCGCAGCGGGAAAAGGAGGCGCTCGCGCGGTTCGCGGTAACCCAGGTCGAGCCGGGCCAGTCCGTGATGCTCGACGAGTCGACCACGGCGCTGATGGTGGCGCGGATGCTGCCGGGAAAGGCGCCCCTCACCGTCATCACCAACTTCGCGCTGATCCTCGAAGAATTGAGTGAAGTGCGGGGGGTGGATCTCATCTCCCTCGGCGGCGAATACCTACCCTTCCTCGCAGCGTTCGGCGGCGAGATATGCCGGGCTTCTCTCTCGGCCGTGCGGGCCGACGTTCTATTCACGTCCACCTCCGCAGTCTCAGACGGTGCAGCCCTGCACCAGGACGAGAAGACCATGTCGGGCAAGCGGGCCATGATAGAGTCGGCGCAGCGCAGCATCTTGCTCGTTGACCACACCAAGTTTGGCCGGGTGGCGCTGCACAAGCTCGCCCCACTTACGGACTTCGATCTCGTAGTCGTTGACTCCGGCGTGGACGAGGCACACCTGGACGAGATGCGAGCACGCTCCATCCCCTTCGAAGTAGCCCCACTCTAGCCGCCATGAACCCTCCCGTGAACAAAGGTCTATCGCGCATAGGAGAGGTAGCGGATCGCCTCGGCGTGAGCCCAAGGACGATCAAATACTACGAGGAGATCGGACTTCTCACCCCAGGCGAACGCTCCCCCGGCGGCTTCCGGCTCTACGGCGAACCCGACGTCGAGCGCCTGCAACGCATCCTCCGCCTCAAGGACATGGGCTTCTCACTGGCCGCCATCCGCGAGTTCGTCGCCGTCAGGGCGGCCGCCCGGGAAGCCACCCGAGAAGCCGTCCTCATAGAGACAACCGAACACCTCAAGGCCCGCGCCGATGAACTGGACGCCCGCATCGAGAAGCTCAACCAGGACCTCGAAGGCGCAAGAGACCTCCGCCAGGAACTCCAACGTGACCTCGCCCTGTGCGAAGCCCGCATGAAGGAACTCAAGCAGGACAACACTTCCTGATCCCACCACACCACAGGGTGAATGCCTTAACAACCACACTTAGACTCGCACGTACACGTGCGATATCTTTATATGATGCAGGTTTCGCGATTCATCAAGAGCAAGATTTCAGGGAAGCATGAGGACACGGTTACTTCCTCGGCCCCGGACGTTCAGGAAGGGACGGGCCGGAGGTCGTTCTCCGTGTTGCTCGTATCGCAGTTGCTGGCGACCACGGCGTTCATGTTCGTGGTGCCTTTCATGCCGCTCTACGTGCAGCAGTTGGGTGTGGAGGATGCGGGGAGCGCGGCTGCGTGGGCCGGGATCATCAACGGCGCATCGGGCGCTACGATGGCGCTGGTCGCCCCTTTGTGGGGCAGGCTCTCGGATCGGACGGGGCGCAAGATCATGCTTCTCCGCGCAACCCTTACCGCCGTGTTCGTGGTGGGCGCGATGGCCTTCGTCTCAGCCCCGTGGCAACTCCTGATCTTGAGGCTGTTGCAGGGAACGCTCACCGGCACAGTGCCAGCAGCCACGGCGCTCGTCGCCTCCACTTCCCCATCGGACAAAGCGGGATGGAGGCTCGGGGCGTTGCAGACGACCATCTTCATTGCAGCCGGGGTCGGCCCGGCCATCGGCGGCATAAGCGCTGACGCGGCAGGCTTGAGGCCGTCGTTCTTCCTGGCTTCGGCGTTGCTAGCAACCTCGACCGTGCTTGTGTTCTTCGGGGTGGCGCGGGATCGGCCTCTCCGGGCTTCTGACACGGAGGGCGAAGAGGCGGGAGCACGTTCCAGTTCGCTCCCATACCGGCGGCTTTTGCCTGGTCTTCTCACGCTGTTCGCGGTACACGTCTCTATAACCAGCGCGGCCGTCGCGCTGCCTGGGTACGTACACGCGCTCTCTGGCGGGGTCGGCGCGATAGCCACTCAGGCGGGTTGGATCATCGGTACCGGCGCGCTCGTCGCCTCGATAGGTTCTTTGTTCGGTGGGAGGCTCGCGGGCAGGATCGGCTCGCGGCGCATGATCGCACTTTCCCTCGCCCTCGCCGGTCTCGCAGCAATCCCCCAGGCCCTCGTCGCAAACGTCCCGGAACTGTGGGCGCTGCGCCTGACGACGAGCCTGTTCCTGGGCGGCGCCATCCCCGTAGCCAACCTACTTATAAAGAACGCCTCGCCACCAGAGCGGCAGGGCGCGGCCTTCGGCATAGCCTCCTCCGCCACCGCGATGGGCTTCGCCTTCGGCCCGATGGGCGGGGGTTTGATCGCCTCTTCCCTCGGGTTCCGGGC
>JACDAR010000251.1 GCA_013695335.1 Rubrobacter sp. | reverse complement strand
AAACTAGGGGCGCGACGACGGGTGCTCTCGTGCGGTCTTTAGGCGAAGCCATAGGACCAAGGAGGAATCGGTCTGTCGCGCCCATGCTGGCCGCATTGTGAACGACCACAACCAAGATACAAGGAGGCGCATGACCCCGGAACGGGAGGGCGAGGTGAGCCTGTACGGGAAAACGCTGTCGAACCTGGAGCTTCGGCGTCGTACTGGCAGGCTTGGGCAGGCGTTCGGGGTCGAACCTTTCGTGTTCGATGACGGCCCGGCTCGCGGGGTAAGGGCGATGCGGGTCCGCGCTGGCGGCGGCCTCGCTTTCGAGGCGCTGACGGATCGGGGCATGGACCTCGGCACCGCCGAGTACAGGGGTGTTCCCCTGGCCTGGCTCTCGCCCAACGGCGTCGTCGCCCCACAATACTACGAACCCGAGGATGAAGGCTGGCTGCGATCCTTCGGGGGCGGCCTGCTCGTCACCTGCGGCCTCCAGAACGTCGGGAACCCTTCGGGGAAAGACGGTGAGCCGCTCGGTTTGCACGGTAGGATCTCGAACCTCCCAGCCTCGAACGTCTCCCACGATGCTGTCTGGGATGAGGATGGATGCGTCCTCGAAGTGCGGGGCATGGTGCGCGAGAATCGGGTGTTCGGCGCGGATCTCGCGCTGCATCGCACCATCACCGTCCGCGCCGGAGAATCCAGAATACGGATCGAAGACAAGGTCACCAACGAGGGCTTCGACCCGCAGCCGCTGATGCTCCTCTACCACATCAACCTGGGATGGCCGCTCCTGGACGAGGGCTCCCGACTTATCAGCCCTGGTCAGCCCGGCAAGCCACCGGAGCCAAGGGACGAGGAAGCCCGTACCGGACTCGAAACCTGGGGCCGCTTCGACGCACCCACGCCGGGATTCAGGGAGCGCGTCTTCCACCATCACCCCGTCGCGGACGAGGCTGGCTGGGCCGAGGCGCGGCTGGAGAACCCCGTGCTCGGGCTCGCCTTCACTGTGCGGTTCAGGCCGGATGAGTTGCCCGAGATGGCGCAGTGGACCATGACGGGCGAGGGAACATACACCGTCGGGCTGGAGCCAGCGACGTGCCGGGTAGGCGGCCACGAGGCCGAGCAAGAGGCGGGACGGGTGTTGTGGCTTGAGCCAGGCGAGTCCCGGCGCTTCCGGGTGGAGCTGGAGGTATCCGAAATCCCAGGCGGTTAGGCTGGGACGTTCGCCGGGGCGCGTCCGGCTGTGCCCATGATCCGTATTTTCTCAATGGCCTTGTCTCGCACCTTCTCGCGCATCACCTTCAGCATCGCGTAGTGGTCGAGGCCGGATTCGATGGCCTCCTTCGCGCCCTCGTTCATGGCGACGGAGATGGCGTGCCCGATGTTGATCTTCACGACCCCCATCCCGACCGCGGCCTCCACGTCGTCCGGGTGGATGCCAGATCCGCCGTGCAGCACCATGGGATGCCCCGTGCGACCCGAGATGTCATTCAGCCGTTCCAGATCCAGGCGGCTCTGTTGATGGTGCTCGGAGCCGACGGAGACGGCCAGGGTGTCCGCGCCCGACTCGAAGACGAATCGTTCAGCTTCCTCGGGGTCCGTGAATACTACTGAGCCGTGATCCCCGCCGAACAGCCCGATCTCCGCTTCGAGCGAGGCTGAGAAGGCGTGCGCGACCTTGGACAGCCGCCGGGTCTGGCGGATGTTCTCATCCAGGTCGAGGTGCGAGCCGTCGAACATCACCGAGGAGTACCCGTCTCGCAGGCGACCCGCTATCATCTCTAACCCCTCGCCGTGATCCAGGTGCAGCGCAACCGGCGCGCTCGACCCTTCTGCCAGCGTCCTCAGCAGGGCGGCGAGTGGGGCGCCGCCGTGCGTCAGGTCACCCGGATATGTCTGGAGGATGATCGGGGCTTCTTCCGCCTCGGCCGCCTCCACCGCGCCCTGCGCCATCTCCAGGTTGCAGACGTTGAAGGCAGGGGCCGCGAAGTGTTCACAAAGGGCCTGGGCGTATAGCACGCGGCCGTCAGGGATCAAAGGCATAAATGTCCTCCTGGATATCTTTCGAGTCTGGGACAAGGTATCACGCGCCGCCGAAGCCGCGCTGGCGATGGGGATCTTCTAATCGGGCCAGGGCGCCGTCGGCCAAAAAGAAGGAGCGAGTTGTATCTCACGCTTCTCGATCTCTCGTGTTTGTCAGTCTGGGGCTAGGTGCCGTCCCGCGTGTCGCCCTGCGAGGTATTGAAGTCGGTGGATATGTATACGCGTGCGTATACGTAGCTAACCTTGTCTACGAAACCGCTCGTTCCGCGAGCCTATCGGCCCTGGATCGAATGTGTTCCCAAATGGCTGGAGACAGATAAAAACGGAGACGCTCTGCGAGGTGAGCGTCTCCGTCTGGTGTTCTCCGCTTGTCGCGGGATGTTGCTTCTATGGAATGTCGATCTTGCTGTCCCCTCCTGCTGCGCTGTAATCAGTGGCGGTGTCTGTACCAGAGCCTCCGTCGAGGGTGTCAGCCCCGCTACCTCCACGCAGTTTGTCGTTGCCTTCTGCTCCGCACAGTACGTCGCTCGCTCCCATGCCGTCCAGAGTGTCTGATCCCCCCTGTCCGAGGATCAGATCGGCCCCCGCGGTGCCGAAGATCGTGTCGCTTGCGCTACCCCCTGACTTCACGGTCACTGCCACGCTGCCGCTCTTGCGCCCATCTGAGGCTGTGATCTTCAAATTTGAGGTGCCAGTGAGACCGGAGACTGTGGTTATGGACGATGTGCGGGTAGCCCCTGTACCACCGAAGGTTATATTGCTCGTTGGGACGAGGGTGGTGTTGGATGAGGTGGCGCTAAGGGTGAGGTTGCCCGCAGTGGACTCCACATCTGAGATGTTGAGGGTGATCCTTCCCTTGTTTGGGTATGTTCCGAAGTAGTTGGCATTGGGGGGTGTAGCTGAAGGAGCCGTTGTCACGGTTGACCTGACGAATCTTCTTTGGGTTGGATCTCCGCTTCTCCCCAAAAAAGAAGAGGGCCGGGATTTAGGTTCCCGGCCCTCTATTGTTGTCTGATGATGTGCCCTGCGGAGGTGACTTCCTCTGCCCCGCCGCTTCAGAAAGTTATGCTAGCGAAACATCCCCAGGATGAACGCCACGCTGCGCACTGCCAGGCTCTTGCGGGGACCCTGGGAGACCAGACGAAGCTCCCTCTCCAGGCGGTCCCGCTCGCGGCCCTTGATAACGTCAGCCATCCTCTGCTTCGCCAACTCGTGCTCGTAGAAGTTCATCTGCTCACCTCTCTCTTTTGCTTTGACGTTTCTGCTTTTCCTTGTGGCTAGAAGCTTAGTTCACGGCAGGGTCACGACACATCCCCCAATGAGTGATTTTTGCTGTTACAAGCAAAAATCTTTCTGTTATTAGCTTGACTGACGCGGGCACGGCGTCCCGCGAAAGATACCGTCCCCCGCCGTCCGCAAGGTGGCGCGAGAGGGCGCATCGCCGCTACCCTGTGCAAGTAACCACGGAGAGGAGCCTCCCCTGACACTGCTCGGTCTGGACATCGGCACGACCCACGTGAAAGCCTGCGCCTACGATGAGGATGGCCGCCTCCTGTCCTCATCCCGCCGCCGCACCCCGACGACGTGGCTGCCCGGTGGCGGGGCTGAATACGACGCCGATTCCGTGGGGGATGCGACCTTTGGCGCCGCAGCCGAAGTCATCTCGGCCACGGACCCGCCACAGGCCATCGGCGTCTCCAGCGTGGGCGAGGCGGGGTTTCTGCTCGGCGACGATGGCGTGGCCATCGCCCCGGCCATCGCATGGTTTGACGGTCGTGCGGCCAGGCAGGCGGCCCGGTGGCGGGAACGCCTCGATCCCAGAGATCTCTTCTCCCGCACCGGCCTACATCCCAACCCGCTGTTCTCGGCCTGCAAGATGGAGTGGACGCAGCAGAACGCTCCCGACGTGTGGGAACAGGCAGTCCACTGGCTCGGGATGGCCGAATACGCTGTGTTTCGCATGACCGGCGGGCGCGGCACGGACCCATCCCTCGCTGGCCGCACCATGCTCTACCGCCTGGCTGACGGCGAATGGGACGAAGAATTGTGCGAGCTGGCCGGGATACCGCTGGGGATGCTCCCAGCCGTATATCCATCCGGGGCCGGGCCGGGAAGGCTCTCCGCCGAGGCGGCCCGCAGGCTCGGGGCGCCGGAGGGAGTGCCAGTCGTCGTGTGCGGGCACGATCACATCTGCGGATCGTTCGGCGCCGGGGCGACGGGTCCGGGTGAGATCGTTGACTCGATGGGAACCGCTGAGGCTTCACTCCTCACGCTCCCGCATCCCCCGCTCGATGACGCGGGATACGAACTCGGATTGCCAGCAGGCAGCCACGTCCTGCCGCGAACCTATTATCTGGCGGCCACGCTGCCGAGGAGTGGCGGCGTGATCGAGCACCTCGTCGGGCTACTCGGCGCGGAAGAGGAAGATCTCGCCCGCTGGACGGAGGAGGCTGCGGCGCTCGCACCGGGCTCAGGCGGCGCGTGCCTGCCACCTACGGACGATGATCCCGACGAGGACACGCTACTTATGGCGTGCCTGAACCATCAGAGTAGCCCGGCGCACCTGCTGCGGGCGGTTCTCGAAGGACTCACCCTCCAGATGAACCACGACCTCGGGCGCGCCATAGAGGTCTCCGGCGCCGAGCCCACGCGCATAACCCTCCTCGGTGGCGGGGCGACGAACCCGCTGTGGGCGAAGCTCAAGGCGGACATCTCGGATCTGCCGGTTCGCGTCGTTTCAGACCCCGAATGCGTTGCGCGGGGCGCGGCGATGCTGGCTGGGGTGAGTGCTGGCGTCTACCCTGATACGGGCTCCGTGCCGCCGCCCGAGTATGAAGCATCCATCGAGCCGTCAGGGGAACGCTTCGAGTACGACAGGATCTTCGCCGACTTCTACGGGCCGCTCAGGGAGCGAGCTGGGAGATCAGGCGCATAATCCCCAATATCCTCGGGCTTCGATGGAAGATGCGCGCTGCGAAGGGCGGGGACGGGTACCTGATTTCCCGTCCCCGCTCATTTACCTCAGGAACTTACGAAGATGCCCTCGGCGATGCTTCGCTGGTTTCCGAGCGGCCCATCATGTCGGCTTCGATGTCTTCCAGGCTGCGGCCCTTGGTCTCGGGCACAACGCGGTAGAAGAAGATGAGGCCGATGACGCCGAAGGCTGCGTAGAGCCAGAAGGTTCCTGTCTCTGTGATCGTGTTGATCAGGGTCAAGACGGTGAAGGCGATGACCATGTCGAGCGTCCAGTGGGTGATGCTTCCGGCTGCGGATCCCTTGCTCCGGATCTCCAGCGGGTACACCTCGGAGTTGAGCAGCCAGATGCAGATCCCAAGCGACGCCGCGAACGAGGCTATATAGACCATCAGGCCGCCGACCAGGATGATGTTCAGAAGGGCGCCCATGCTGGACGGCAGGAGGTAAGCGCCGCCGAGCAGGATCAGGCTCAACGTCACGCCTGAAGTGCCTGCAAGGAGCAGCGGCCGTCGCCCTACCCTGTCGATGGAGAGCAGTGCCGCGCCGGTGACCAGGCAGTTGACGAACCCGATGCCCGTCGTCGCCAGGATAGCGCCGGAGCTGCCGAAACCAGCGTCGTTGAGGATGGTTGGGGCGTAGTAGATCACCGCGTTTACCCCGACCATCTGGTTGATGAACGCCACCCCGATCCCAACCGTCGCCGCTGGCCGGTAGCGGCGCTTGAACAAATCCCGATACCTGGTGCGCTCCTCGGCGGTCTCCTGGCTGGTGATGGCGTTTATCTCTTCGTCTACCTCCTCATCCGAGTTGCGCGAGCGTCGCAGCACGGTGCGGGCCTCGTCGCTCTGGCCCATGGACATAAGCCACCGCGGGCTCTCCGGCAGGAAGAACATGCCGACGAGGAGCACGGCCGCCGGGACCGTGCCGAGGCCCAGCATCCAGCGCCACGCCCCGGCGTCGGAGAGGAGGTAGTTGATCAGGTACGACAGCAGGATGCCCACTGTGATGAGGAACTGCTGCAACGACACGAGCGAACCGCGCACGTCGCTCGGGGACGCCTCGGCAATGTAAACCGGCACGACCATCCCGGCGCCGCCAACGGCCAGCCCCAGGACGAAACGGGCGACCGCCAGAAACACCACCCCGGTCGCCGCCGCCGAAGCCAGCGACCCGACGATGAAGATGGCCGCGGCCACCATGATCGCACGCCGCCGTCCCACGCGGTCGGCGAGCGGCCCGCCCCCGAGTGCCCCGAACACAGCCCCGAGGAGCAGCGATGCCACCACGAATTGCTGTGCCGTGTCCGAGAGGTTGAAGTCTTCTTTGATGAAGAGCAGCGCGCCCGAGATGATCCCGGTGTCGTATCCGAACAGCAATCCCCCGATGGCGGCAATGACCGCGACCACGTACGCAAACCTGTTAGTGCTTCTACCCGAAGCGCCAGAAGTTCCAGCAGCCAAAACAATCACCTTTCCCCTCGCGGCGCGATCACCCCTCGTCCCGCGCCGAACCAATCACCCAACCCCATGCGTATACCCGCAATCCCTACACGTGAAGCAGGCTCCCAGGCGCGGCCGGTGTACACACCGCACCTCGTTTCATATACTGCTGGGAGGAAAAGGAGTCAGCGCGGGACCAACCCGCAACGGGATATGAAGGGAAAACTGGCATGCTAAAGAACTCAGTAGGCGTGTGGGCTTTCGGGCCAGCCGTCACCCGCTTCGTGCCACCCGGATACCATCAAGAAGTCACGGACGAGCCGATGGTGGATAAGACCGGGAGGGTATGCGAGGGTCTCAACGACATCCTGGACGGCCTAGAATACCACTACCCGGGAGAGGTCAACGAGGAGAACGCACAGGAGATCCTCTCCGTGCTCTCCGAACACGAGATGGACCTGCCAGTAATAGCCGCCGGACTGCATCCAGACCCGACGTACGGCAAGGGCGCCCTCATCAACCCTGACGAGAAGCTGCGCCGACAGGGCATAGACACTCTCAAGCGCGGCATCGAACTCGCTGGTGAGATCGGGGCCAACTTCATAATCTGGCCAGGCGCAGAAGGCTACAACTACGCCTTCCAGCGTCCCTACGCGGAAGCCTGGCGCGCATTCACCGAGGGCGTCGCGGAACTGACGGACCACGCCAACGAACGCGGCGTCAAGGTCTTCCTTGAGCACAAGAACAGCGAGCCAGCCATGAAGATCTTGATGCGAAACATCGGGATGTCACTATTCACCATCCAGAAGGTCAAGGCCCTCGGGGTTGACACTTCGAACCTGCTTATCAACATGGACTGGCAGCACCTCATCATGAACGGCGAGCCGCTTGCGGAGTACGCCGACCTGCTGGCGATGGAGGGCAAGCTCGGCCACCAGCACGCCAACGACGGCTGGGGAGCTTTCGACGACGACAACGTGGTCGGCACCAACTTCTTCGTGCAGACGCTGGAGCTCGCCCAGACCTTGCAGGACGTGGGATACGGCGAGAACGGCGAACTTCTCGGCTACGACCTGTATCCGTATACGGAGGACCAGATCGGGGCCGTGAGGCGCGCCATCCTGCAATGGGAGTACATCTACGACCTGGCCGCCCGCATAGACCGCGAAGCACTGCGCGAAGCGAAGGCTGACGCCGACGCCCTGGCCGGACAGCGGGCATTCTACGAAGTCCTCGGCATGGACTCGGGATACGAGTCAGAGGTGATAGACCGCCGTCGTGAGGCGAAGGCCCAGAGGAGCCAGGAGACGCCGAAGTGAGCATCCTGCTCGGCCTGGACGTCGGGACGGGGGGAGCGCGGGCGCTCGCTGTGGACGCCGAATCGGGGGAAATACTGGCCGAAGCGTCCGCAGAATACCCACTGCATAGCCCGCATCCAGGGTGGAGCGAGCAGAACCCGGAAGACTGGTGGCGCGCCTCGAAAGAAGTCCTCGGCAGGGCGGCCAACGAGGCCGGGGGTGATGTCGCTGGCATCGGGCTGACGGGCCAGATGCATGGTTCGGTCTTCCTCGACTCTTCGGACGAGATCATCCGTCCTGCGCTGCTGTGGAACGATCAGCGCACAGGGGAGCAGTGCCGCAAGATCACGGATTCGGTTGGTGAGGAACGCCTGATCTCCATCTCCGGCAACCCGGCCATTACGGGCTTCCAGGCCCCCAAGATCATCTGGCTCCGCGACGAGGAACCCGATAACTACGAGAAGGTCTCGAAGGTTCTGCTTCCCAAAGATTACGTCCGCCTCCGGCTGACCGGCGAGTACGCCACCGACGCGTCGGATGCGTCGGGGACGCTCCTGCTCGACGTTGGAAAGAGAGACTGGTCGCCCGAGATCCTG
>JACDAR010000247.1 GCA_013695335.1 Rubrobacter sp. | reverse complement strand
TTTCCACCAGCAACTCCCGCAGCCGACCGTCGATCACCCCGGGTGGCGCGTCCACGCTGAGCCTGTCGCCGTCAGCCTCGAACGCCACCCCCCGTTGCCGCAGGTGCGTGAGCAGCTCCCGCGCCCTCACAGCACGAACCTCTCGCGCCCAGAGTGACCGTGCGAACGAGCGTCCAGGCCGTCCCCGGTGTCCCCCACGGAAGTCCCGGGGTGCCTCGCGGGCCGCGCAGAATCCTCGTCCAGGCCGGGACGCTCGGGACGGCCTGGACGATCCTTTGTGGATGTTTTCTTGAGGCCCTTCTTGCGGGTCCGGTTGCCGCCCGGCGCGCGCTCGTCCCCGTACTCGATGCCCGCTCCCCTGAGCGACGGCGCTATCCGCTTCATCCGGTTCGAGAGGGAGTTGGGGGCCGAGGGCCAGGCCCTGGAGCGGCGAACGTCTTCGTCCACGAGCTCCGCCAGGGCGGCGTAGAGCTCGGTCGCGGTCCCGCTCCACTCCTCGCGGCTCTCCATGAGGTCGCGCACGGCCACGGCGACGGGGTCGGTGTCGAGGGCGGTCTCGCCGGCTTCGGCGCGGTTGCCGGCGTAGGCCTCGACAAAGGCGCCGGGCTCCCAGGGCAAGGCCTCCTCCGCCGCAGTCATCCACACCGCGAAGTCCGCCATGCGCGGCAGCTCTTCGAGCTCTACCCGGTCCAGGTTTCTCAGGGCCGCGCTCACCGCGTCGAGAAGCGCGCCGAGCACCCGTGGGCGTGCCGCCTCCAGTTCGCGGTAGAATGCCCTCTCTGTGCGCTTCTTGTCCGGCGGGATGGGCGGAAGCTCGACCACGAGGCTCCGATCGCGAAGGTCGCCGGCAACCGCCAGGGAGTCGATGCCGTTGAGGATCACCGGCCGCTTCTGGGAGAAGATCACCTCCCGGTCGTCGGAGTAGAGCTCGCGCGTCGCGAACCCGCCCCCGGTGGCCAGCCGGCACAGGGCATCGGAGAGCCAGGGCCTCATTCCCGAAAGGTTGTCCAGCGCCGGAACCCAGTTACCGCTCGCCGCGATCGCGAGGTCGCGCTCGTCGCGGGGCGGGGCCCTCAAGGGCTCCACGGCCGGGTCGGTCACGGAACGCAACACCCTGACCGTCGCGCTCTTGGCGGAACCCTGTTCGCCCTGTAGGACCAGCACGGGATAGGGTCCCTCGGGACTGAAGGTTCCCACGATCCAGCCCACCAGGAGCCGGAAGTCCTCTTCCCCGCGCATGTTGAGCAGGGGCTTCAGGTCGTCGACGCCACCGCCGGCAGCCGGGCGCGGAAGGGGCGCCGCGTTGTCCCTGCGAACGAACCTCACCGGCACGGCCTCGCTCGGGAGCACCCGCCAGCCGGAGGCTGTGATCTCTGCCACCTCCCAGTCCTCGTTGCACAGGTCCAGGTAGACGGCCTCCTCGTGCCCGGCGACCCGGACGAAAATTGGCAGTTCGGGACCGTCGAAGGCCGCCATGGCCCCGATAGTGGCCCTTGCGTCGGTGAGGGCCTGGCGCTCGGGGCCTTCCCCGCCTCGCGGTAGAAGCTCCTCGTCAACCATCGGGTGAAGCGTCCACTCTTTAGCGGGCAGGTCTCCCGGTGGCCGCCCACCCCCACGGTTGCGTAGGCCTCGCCGTCCGGCGCGTGGAACAGCTCCGCGCTCGCCGCGTACGCGATCAGCGTCTCCGACTGCGTCCTGGGGCGACCGGACGTCGCGCCGGTCACCGGGACCGTCGAGATCGCGCCTTCCAACTCGCGGCCGTTGGGGTTAGGATCGGTCATCTGGGCGGCTTCCTTCCCGGCTCACGCTCCGCGGGACATCGAAAGGCCGCTACCGCTCGCCGCCGGGTTGGTACCTGTTCTTTTCGAGCCAGGCCTCTATGTCCTGACGCCTGATGCGCCGGACGCGCCCGATCATGTAGCTCGGGATCTCCCCGCTCCTCACGAGCTCGTAGGTCTTGGTCCGCCCCAGACCGAGCCACCGGATCAGCTCGTCGGTGGTGAACCACTCCTTCTCGGTCTTCGCCTCCATCCGCGCCTCCTCTCCGGGTTCGCCTGCTTGCGCCCACTATCATCTGGTGCCATCATGTGGTCAATGGGATAAATTCAAATACCCATGAGAAAACCCGTGACTTCGGGAGGATTCGTGTGGCAGGGAGTAGAGGAGAGCGCCTTCGACGAGGCCGGGCGCTTCGTTGCGGATGGCACGGCAGCGGGCGGCCTTTTGGTCTGCAAAGAATTCGTGCTCAAGCGCGATCCCGTGAAGAGTTGGGAGCTGGGACGCCCCTCCTACTACATCCGCCCGAAATACCCGATGAAGTTCGTCGGCTTTTCGGCGGTGGAGGATCAGGACAACTACCGCGCGTATAGACCGTTCGAGGACAGCAACGGCCTGTTCCGCAAATTCGCCGGCCTCCACAACGGCGACCGTTCGGGGGACGTCGCGCTCGAGTGGGCCCATACCCACGCCCCCCTCACGTGCCACCTCGGCATCTACCTGAATCGGCACGGATATCTGTACGAGGGCTATACAGATCCCCGGGACTACGTCGACGACTTTTTCGAGGAGGTGGATCGGGCCGCGACCGTCTTGGCGCTCTACGAGGCCGTTTTGGCGAGGGACAGGGAGAAGGCGCGGCTGATGGTGGAGGAGGGGCCCTCTCCCTGTGCGAAAGTGCTCTACGAACAGCTGTGGAATTGGGAAGAGGAGGACGAAAAGCACCACGACGGCATCCTCGGTTTCGCGCTGCACGCGGTGGCCTTCGAGGTGACGCGGATGGTCAGGACCTACGCCAGCAGGAGCTTCTGGATGCCGCCGGGCCGCGCGCTTCCTTCCAGGGTGAAGTGGGGTTGGAACTTCGACAACCTGTTGGGGGCGATGTATCTGCAGATGTACTGGCTGCTCGAAGCCGGCGAGAACAACGTGACCCACTGCAAGAACTGCGGGGCGACGATCAAGCTCACCGCAAGCAAGCCCACCTCCACCGACCCGTCCAAGACCCGAAAGGTGCGCAGCGACCGGCAATTCTGCGACAACAAAGGCAGGTGCCAGCAAAGCTACAACTACCGCACCAAGGGCAAGTACAAGCGCAAATCCAAGCGAGACGCGCGTCGTTCGGCTTCCCAAGACCAGTGAGGCGGGCAACTTAGGGAGGGTAGGATTCAGGAGTGCTGGAGAGCCCGATAGAATCGTGAGACATTTTGTGACATAATGTGGTCACAAATTCGGCTATCGAGGGTCTGCAAGGAGGCTAAACATGAAGGACGTGGGCGTCAGGGAGTTTCGGGATCACGCCTCCAGCTATCTCTCCGGGGACGAGCCGTTGGCCGTGCGCCGGCACGGGCGGGTGCTCGGGTTCTACGTCCCGGTGAGGCGGAAAAACGACGCGGAGGAGCTTCGGGCGGCTTTGCGGGAGGCGAGGGACAGCCTGGCGGAGCTGCGCCGCGCGAGCGGCCTCTCCGAAGAGGAGCTGATCGAGGATCTCGCATCCGGGGAGTCAGAAGATCGGGGGCGCGAGCGCGTAGGCGGCTAGCGGTTTGCGCCTGGTCGTGGACGCCAGCACGCTGGTCGGCGAGATGCTCAGGGACAGGGGGTTGGTGCTGTTCGCCAGCCCCCACCTCGATCTGTACGTGCCCGCGAGGATGTGGGACGAGACCCGGCACGAGGTGGACCGCCGGCTCCGCATCCGGGTCGGCCGGGGACTGCCGGAGGCGGTTGCGGCCCGCTACTGGGAAGCCGCCGTCCGGCTCAAGGAGCAGAGCGTCGCGGAGGTGCCGGAGGAGCTCTACGAGGACTTGAAGGACGAGGCGCTCTCCCGACTGCCGCGAGACGAGGGAGACTGGCAGGTGGTGGCCCTGGCCCTCGCGCTCGGCGCCGACATCCTCACCGCGGACAAAGACTTCTTCGGCTGCGGGGTCGCAACGTGGACGGTGGACACCCTGATCTCCCAACTCCAACGACGGGGCCTGTCGCCGTTTTCCTGAGGTAGCTCGCAGTGATGAGCCGTTTCGTGGCGCTCGGAGTCGCCCGAGTTTCGCCCCGGTCCTTCTTCCGACTTGGTGGTGAATCTAGCCCGGTGGAACTGTAGACTATGTTGTATCTAATTGATCTACACACGGAGGTAAACGGGTGAAGTTCGTCAGCTCCAGGGAGATACGGGTCAACCCCAGGCCCGTATTCGACGCTGCGGGACAAGGGGACGAGGTGGTCATCACCTCGCGGGGCAAGCCGGTGGCGCTGCTGGTCGGCGTGGACGACGACGACCTGGAGGAGACGGTGCGCCTCTTCAGGCGCGCGAAGGCCCAGGCCGCGGTCTCCCGGATGCGCAGGACCGCCGCGCACGAGGGCTTGGCCAACATGGACCAGTCCGAGATAGAGGCGGAAATCGAGGCGGCCCGGGGCGAGCGCGACGCGCAGTGAGCGGGCGGAGGGTAGTGTTGGACACGAACGTCGTGGTGTCCGGCCTCCTCAACAGCTTCGGGGCTCCGGGCAGGGTGCTCGACCTGGCGCTCGCGGGCGAGCTCACTGTAGCCTACGACGACCGTGTCCTCTCGGAGTGGCGGGAGATGCTGCGCCGGGATAAGTTTGGTTTCTCGGCTGCGGACGTGGAGTCGTTGCTGGCCTTCTTCGAAGAGGAAGGGCTAGGGACAAGCCCTTCGCCCCTCGGCGCCGAGCTGCCCGATCCGGGCGACCTGCCATTCCTGGAGGTCGCCCGCGAGGCGGGGGCCACGCTCGTCACGGGCAACCTGAAACATTACCCGCCGGAGAAACGGGAAGAAGTAGAAGTGATGGCGCCAGCGGCGTACCTCGAGAGATGGATCCGCGAGGCAGGGGATCGAGAGGGAGAAGGAGGCAACGATGGGTAAGCGGGGCAACGGCGAGGGGTCCATCACCAGGCGCAAGGACGGGCGGTGGTGGGGCCGGCACACGGTCCACACCTCCGAAGGCCCGAAGCAAAGGGCAGTCTACGGGAAGACCCGCGCCGACGTGGCCGCAAAGCTGCGCAAGGTCATGTCCGAGGCCGACGTCGGCCTCGTCTTCGACTCAGGAAGCGTCACGGTGGGCCAGTACCTGGACGGGTGGCTCTCCGACTGCGTGCTTCCGCTGGTTGAGGCCGGCAAGCTGGAGCACAGCACCCACGTCCGGTACGCCGGCATCGTGCGCAACCACCTCGTCCCTTCTATCGGGAAGAGGAAGCTCAAAGACCTGGGCCGTCCCGAGGTCCGCAGGCTCTATAGGGAGAAGGCGAAAGGGCTCTCCCCCCGCTCTGTGGACTACCTGCACGTCACCCTGCAGAAGGCCCTGAAGCAGGCCGTGAGGGATGACCTCGTACCCCGCAACGTCGCGGAGGGCGAGAGGCCGCGCAGCAGCCGCAGCAGGG
>JACDAR010000219.1 GCA_013695335.1 Rubrobacter sp. | reverse complement strand
GATCCGCCCAGCGTGCATTATGGGTCTGGTTTTCGTGTGGCCCGGAATACCATGAACGAAACAGCGGGTTGCCCGGGGATGAGAAGCCCCCACGATATTATTGGAATTGAAACGACCGAGTTGAGCGGAGATTTGAGGTAGATGGAAAAACCTGTAATCGTTGCCGTCGATGACGAGCCGACAGTACTCGGCGCCGTGGCGCGGGATCTCCGGCGCGAATACGGCAGACAATACAGGGTGATGAGGGCGGATTCGGGCGCCAGGGCGCTCGAACTGGCGCGGGATCTGAAACTGCGGAACGCGCCGGTGGCCCTGTTCATGGTGGATCAACGGATGCCGCTCATGTCGGGCGTGGAGTTTCTCGAAGAGGCAATCGAGATCTTCCCCGACGCCAAGCGGGTACTGCTCACGGCGTACGCTGACACCGAGGCCGCAATACGCGCGATCAACGATGTCGGGCTGAACCACTATCTGATGAAGCCGTGGGATCCACCGGAGGATAATCTCTATCCCGTGCTCACGGATCTACTGGACGATTGGCAGGCTTCCTTCGCCCCGCCTTTCGAGGGCATCCGCGTCGTGGGTCACCAGTGGTCGGCGCAGTCGCACCAGGTGAAAAACTTCCTCGCCCGCAACCTGGTTCCATACCAGTGGCTGGATATCGAGACCGATGAAGATGCTCGTGATCTCTTGGAGTTCTCCAGCTCCGATGGCTCCCGGTTACCCCTTGTGCTCTTTACCGACGGCAAATCTCTGACGCAACCGACGAACCTGGAGATAGCTGAGAAGATCGGCCTGAAGACCCGTCCGGGGTTGCGATTTTACGATCTGGTCATAGTCGGGGCTGGACCTGCCGGCCTCGCGGCGGCTGTGTACGGCGCCTCGGAAGGTCTCAGTACCCTGCTCGTCGAGGGCGAGGCGCCGGGCGGGCAGGCTGGCACGAGCTCCCGCATCGAGAACTATCTCGGTTTTCCGGCGGGTTTGAGCGGTGGGGATCTCGCGCGGCGCGCCGTGGCCCAGGCCACCCGGTTTGGGGCTGAGATCCTCACGCCCCTGGAGACCACGGGCGTGCGGGTCGAGGAACCTTATCGGTTCCTCACGCTCACCGATGGATCGGAGATCAGCTGCCACGCATTGCTCATCTCGACAGGCGTGTCTTATCGCACGCTAGACGCGCCAGGCATAGAAAAACTCTCAGGCGCTGGTGTGTACTACGGGGCGGCGATCACCGAGGCGTTGTCCTGTCAGGATCGGGACGTGTTCATCGTCGGCGCGGGAAACTCGGCGGGACAGGCTGCGGTGTACCTGGCGAGGTATGCTCGTTCCGTCACCATGCTCGTGCGGGGAGCATCCCTCGCCCAGAGCATGTCCCATTA
This sequence comes from Rubrobacter sp., assembly GCA_013695335.1. GTDB lineage: Bacteria > Actinomycetota > Rubrobacteria > Rubrobacterales > Rubrobacteraceae > JACDGB01. The sequence continues at coordinate 2,827 of JACDAR010000219.1, read as the reverse complement.
CCTCGTTGCGCAACTCGAATCGCACGAGAAGATCACGGTTTCGATGCACTCCGCGGTCGCCGAAGTAAACGGGAATTCCAGCCTGGAGGAGATCACCATCGCGGATACCGTGACTGGCGAAACGCGCACCGTGCCAGCGTATGCCCTCTTCATCTTTATCGGGGCGAGGCCGCGTACCAACTGGGTGGCTGGCGTCGTGGAGAGGGACCAGTCTGGTTCCATCGTAACCGGACCCGGCCTGCTGCGTGGCGGCCAGCGTCCGAAAGGTTGGAACCCGGACAGAGATCCCTACTTGTTGGAGACCAGCGTGCCCGGAATATTCGCGGCGGGGGACGTGCGCCAGCGGTCTATGAAGCGGGTCGCCTCCGCCGTGGGGGAGGGTTCGATGGCCGTGCAGTTCGTTCACCAGTACCTGAGCAGGGTTCCGGAGTAGGCTGTGGTTACTGTAGACGAGCTACGCAAGGTTCCCCTCTTCGCCAACCTCACGGACGAAGATCTGAGGCAGTTGTGCCGGATGTCCGAGACGGTTTCCGTCACCCCCGGAGAGCTCGTATGCAAAGAAGGGGAAATAGGCGATGCGCTCTACGTTATCCTCGATGGCGAACTCGCGGTTACCAAACTTCAGGATGGGGAAGACGTGGCGCTCGCTGTGGTCAGGACCGGTGAGTTGATAGGCGAGATGTCGCTGATCGAGCAGGTGCCCCGGAATGCCTCGGTGCGCACGTTGAAGGAAAGCCGTCTGCTGGCGATAAGCCAGGCCGCCTTCCAGAACTTGATCAAGTATAGCCCCTCGGCGCATCTGGCCATCTTGCGTACCGTAACCGCCAGGTTGCGCAGCACCGAATCCATGCTGGTGCAGAACGACAAGATGGCCGCACTCGGCACCCTCGCCGCCGGTCTCGCGCACGAACTGAACAACCCGGCAGCCGCCATAAAGCGCAGCGCGTCTCAGTTGAACGATGCGCTACCAGAATGGCAGCGCACTTCGACAGAACTCGGCGCGCTCACCGATACTCGTCAGGCCGAAGTGGTCACTGCCCTGCACGAGAAGATCATGAACCGCACGCCCCCATCCATCGTGGCAGACCCGCTCGCGCTGAGCGATCAGGAGATAGAACTCGAAGAATGGCTGGAAGACGAGGGCGTTGAGTCGGCATGGGAGCTCGCGCCGGTTCTCGTATCTTTCGGTTGGGACAGGGATGAACTGGAACAGGCTACGGAACCCTTCTCTACCGATCAGCGGGCTGTGGTGCTGCGGTGGTTGGCTGCTGGTTCCTCGGTATACGGCTTGCTCGGGGAGGTGGCGACTAGCGCCAATGCGATCTCGGAGATCGTCAAGGCCGTCAAAACGTATTCTTATCTGGACCAGGCGCCGGTCCAGGACGTGGACGTGAGGGAGAACCTGGAGACTACCCTGGTGATCCTGCGTCCCAAGATCAAGGACGGCATCAGCGTCAAGCGGGAATATGCAGAAGACATACCCCGCATCGAAGCCTACGGGAGCGAGCTGAACCAGGTCTGGACCAACATCATAGATAACGCTATCGGCGCCATGCGGGGCAAGGGTGAGCTAATCTTGCGCACGTACATGGAAGACGGCGAGGTGGTGGTCGAAATCATCGACAACGGTCCAGGGATTTCACCCGAGGATCAGCGGCACATTTTCGATCCGTTCTTTACCACGAAAGAGCCCGGTGTTGGCACGGGCCTTGGCCTGCACATCGCTTACAACATCATAGTCAACAAACACCACGGTAAGATCCAGGTTAAATCCATTCCGGGAGAGACATGCTTCCGGGTAGACCTGCCTGTTCGGTTCGCCAGAGAGTAAATGCCGAACCCTGCGCGGTGCGGGTTACAAGATCACGACCTTGCCGTCGTCGGCTCCTTCGACATCGAGGCCGCCGATCCTGTGCAGCATGTCTTCGTTCATGTGGGTCACCATGAGTTTTTCGCACTCGAGTTTGGAACGGTGATCCATCAGCGTCTGATAGTCGAGGTGAATTCCACCACCCTTTTCGAAGGAGGTGCAATCGCAGACGAAGAGATCAGCGCCTCGCGAGACTGGGATCAGGGCGTCAGTCCATTCCGTATCTCCCGAGTACGCGAAGATTTTGTCTTCGAGCGAGATCCTGAGCGCGTATGAGGGGGCGCCGCTTGGATGCACCACGCTATACGGGGTCACCACGAGCCGGGAGATGCTGGTAGCAGCCTCCTGTGGAAGTTCGACGAACTCGATGTCGAACTTGAGGTCCATCCGGGAGGAATCTGGATACAGGATCTCCATAGCCTCGTAGACCCTGGCCTCCAGCCCAGGCGGCCCTGCTATGGTCAGCGGCCTGGTCCGGTGCGTGAGGTAGTTGGCGTCCATGACGAAGAAGGGGATGCCGCCGAAGTGGTCGCCGTGAAGGTGGGAGATCAGAACGATGTCGATGAGCGAGGGGTCCACCCCGAAACGCCTCATCGCCACGAGGGAGGAAGCGCCGCAGTCAACGAGCATCTGCGTCGTCCCCGATTGCACGTAGAAGCAGGTCTGGAACCGGCCACCGCTTCCAAAAGCGTCCCCGCTCCCCAGAAACCGTACGCTGACCTCTCCCATACCCATCCTTCCCGCGAACCTGGTTTAAACGAGGGTTTGGCAAACACCCGGCGCTTACGTGGCGGTTGGTACTCTACCTGAAAATCAACGGCGCCTGTGAGTGGGCGATGCTGGGCTCGAACCAGCGACCTCTGCCGTGTGAAGGCAGCGCTCTCCCGCTGAGCTAATCGCCCGAGAAACGAATGGGCACGGGGAATATACCATCAACCAGGATGCTTGTTAAGCCCG
>JACDAR010000201.1 GCA_013695335.1 Rubrobacter sp. | reverse complement strand
GGAACGCGTCACCGCCCATGCCCGTAGCCATCGGGGAGAGTACGGCCATGCAGGCGGCCATCGCGACGCAGGCGTCAGCGGCGTTGCCCCCGGCGTCGAGCGCGCGTATGCCCGCGAGAGCCGCCTGTGGATGCTCGCAGGCTACAGCGCCCCGCATCCCGTAGACCGTGGAGCGTCCCCCGAGATCCGGACGGCGCGGCCTTTCGTGCCTCGTGGTGTCTCCCTCGCTGCGGAACATTCTTCCCCTCTCGTGTCTAAACCTATGATCGCTAACACAGTTTACCCAAAGGGCTGCCGGGTATAGTCACACATATATCCAGCGAAACAGGAGGCAACTTATGGGCACGGGCAAGGCCATCTACGTCGGGGCAACGCTTGTTTCGGTCCTGATCTCGATCTCGCTGTACCGCAGCGACCGCCAGAACCTGGCGATCTTCGTCGGCCTGTGGGCCCCGACGATCCTGAACCTCGGTCAGACCCTCGTGGACGAGGACTAGCCTCCAGCTAGATCCTCCCAAACTCGCGAAGCAGATCCGCGAGCGCAATTCGCTTCACTATCGGTCGCCCGTGGGGACAGATCATTCTGAACTCGCAGGCGGCCCACTCTTTCAGCAAGGCGGTCATCTCTTCGCGGGTCAGGATCTCCCCGAACCGGGTAGACCCCTTGCAGGCGAGCGCCTTCGCGAGATCCTCCCCCCCGGCAATCGCCCCCACAGCCGCCAGAAATGCCGCCTCGGGGTCTGCGGTCGTCTCTGGCGCCGCGTGTACCCGCACCGCCCCTTCCCCGAACGGCTCGAACGCGAACCCAAGCGCCCGAAGCTCCGCCTCCATGCTCCAGACCTCAGGCGCGAGATCCTCCGGCAGCCTGACCACTACGGGACCAGCCAACTCCACGGGCTCGCCCCTCGGGTCTTTCTGGAGTCGTTCGTAGAGGATGCGCTCGTGCGCCCCGTGCTGGTCGAGGATGATCAGGTCTTCGGCTTCCTGGGCGATGATGCAACGTCCGGCAAACTGCCCAATGGGTGAGAGGTCCGCCAGGTCGAAACCCTCCGTGGAGCCTCCACCGCAGTCACGATCCGGGGCGATGGCAGCCCGTATGGTCCCAACGACGAGCGGATATGCGGAACGCCCACCCCTCAGCCGCACCGCGCTCTTGGCCGGATGCACGTTCACGTCAACCTCGCCCGGCCCGAGCTCCAAGCGCAGGAATGCTGCGGGATGCCGGCCCTTCGGAAGAAGATCCGCATAGGCTCTGGCGATTGCTGGCGCGAAAGAGTCAGCCTCGACGACCCGCCCGTTCACAGCGACGTGGACGTATCGCCTGGTCGGGAAACTCACGGAGAGCGGGCTGACAAACCCCCACACCACGGAATCTCCCAGCGCAACCAGGCTGCGCGCGAGCGGCAGTCCATGTACCTGAGAGATGCGTTCGCGCAGGTCTACCGCGGCGGGCAAAGCCAGCACGCCTCGTCCGTTCGAGCGCAGCGAAAACCCGACCTCCGGGCGGCTCAGGGCCAGTGCCCCGACCACCGAAGTCACAGCGTTCGCTTCGGCCCGCTCCGTCCCGAGAAAGCCCCGGCGCACCGGAAGGTTCAGGAAGAGATCCCGCACCCCAACCGTAGTCCCAACCGGATGCGCGGCGGGACCGGACTCCACCATCTCCCCCGCAAATACCCTGACTAGCGAGCCGGTAGTCGCGCCAACCGATTGGGTAGTGAGCGTCAGGGAGGAAACCGCCCCGATGGCGTGGAGCGCCTCGCCCCGAAAGCCGAGGGAGACTACGCGGGCGAGATCGTCTGCGGTCTGGATCTTGCTGGTCGCGTGCCGCTGAATAGCCCTTTCGGCGTCCTCGAAAGACATCCCCGAGCCGTCGTCGCGTATCCGGATCAAGGTCACCCCGCCGCCTTCGATCTCCACCTCGACCCGCGAAGCCCCAGCATCCAACGAGTTCTCGACCAACTCTTTCACCGCACTCGCGGGGCGTTCGATCACCTCCCCCGCGGCTATGCGATGCGCCACCTCAGGCGGCAAAACCCGGACCAGCCCCGCATAGTCCGACGCTTCTTCCGCGACGAGCAACGGGAAAAGCCTCATTCCGCCTCCGGTGCCTCGGGCAGCACCTCGAAGCCTTCGTCCGATGCAGCCTGGCGCAAGCGGTCGTCCAGGCACACAAACCCAAGGCCCTCATCCGTGCTCTCGCGCCAGACGAAGGCCGCAGCGAGCTGAAGCGCATCTGCGGCTTTGAGCGGACGGCGCTGCGAGATCAGCGCGGAGAGTGAGCGTACCTCGTCGGTGGGTTGGACTTCGCGCCAATCTTCGGCGAGGAGATCCAGCGAGGCACGGGTTTCCCTCTCACCCTCATCATCCAGTCTACCCTCCAGCGAAAGCCGACTGATGGCTACCGCGCACTCAACCCAGGTTCCCCACCACACGGCCACGCCGTCATCTTCTTGCAACAGATCGCTCACCATATCGGAGGTCGCCTCCTCTGAGATAAGCGGTACAACCGCCGAGGTGTCCCAGAACCTCAAGGCCGCTAGCGGCCCTCTTCACGATCTTTTAGAAGAGCTTCCAGCAACGAGCCGTCAGAGATTTTCGGTTTAGGCAACTTCCAGAACTCTTCGGACACCCTGCCTGTACCTCGTGTCACAACCTTCCCCGAACGAGCCAAACGTTTCATCAGCTCCGCACGCTCTTCGTCCGTCTCCGGGAATTCCATGCCGCTATTCTAGCACCTTTCGATACTATCTCTTACCCTGCGAAGTCCTTCACGCCCTCGGCTTCGAGGCGGGTCAGTATCTCACCGGCCCGATCCGTGACCTGCCGCGGAAGCCCGGCCAACCGCGCCACGTGGACGCCGTAAGAAGAGGACTCCGCCCCCTCCTCGATGCGGTGCAGAAACACGATCTCTCCCCCGACCTCCTCGACCGCAGCCTTGTAGTTGCGACAGCCTGGCAGCAGTTCTTCGAGGCGCGTCAGTTCGTGGTAATGCGTCGCGAAGAGCGTGAGGGACTGCACGTCGTCGTGCAGATACTCGGCCATCGCCCACGCGAGGCTCATCCCATCGTAGGTGGAAGTGCCGCGCCCGACCTCGTCCAGGATTACCAGGCTGCGCTCCGTCGCCGAGTTCAGGATGCTCGCGGCCTCCGTCATCTCGACCATGAACGTGGACTCCCCGCTCGCCAGCCTGTCCTCAGCCCCCACCCGCGTGAAGATGCGATCAACCACGCCCAAAGTTGCCTCATCGGCAGGCACGTAGGAGCCGGTCTGGGCGAGAAGTGAGATCAGGGCCACCTGCCGCAGGTAAACGGATTTGCCAGCCATGTTGGGACCCGTGACGATCTGCAATCGCGAATCCCCATCCACCCGCGCGTCGTTTGGTACGAAAGGCGTTTCCGTGTTGTGTTCGACTACGGGATGGCGTCCGGCGACGACCCTGATGCCGCGCTCTTGCGTCACCCCGGGGCGGCAGTAGCGCAGTTCGGTAGCGGCTGCGGCGAAGGAGGAGATCACATCCACCACAGCCACGGCCCGCGCTATCTTCTGAAGCTCTGGAGCGGCATCTTTGACTGCGGCCCGGATCTCGGCGAGTATCTTCCGCTCCAGCCGCTCGACCTCGTCCCGCGCCCCGAGCATCCTCGACTCGTGCTCCTTGAGTTCGACCGTGACGTAGCGGGCGTTGTGCTTGAGCGCTTTCCGATGCTCGAAGCGCGGCGGGACGTTGCTTGTCTCCTTGCCAGCCACCTCGATGAAGTAGCCTTCGCCGTCGCGGTATCCCACTTTCAGGGTCTTCAGGCCGGTCTTGAGGCGCTCTTCGGACTCGAAGCGGGTCAGCCAGTCGTGTGCGCCGTCGCGGAACTCGCGGGCCTCGTCCAGCTCAGAGGCGTATCCCTGGCGGATGATCTCACCGCTCTCCTCCGAGATGGCCGCCGTTACGAGCTCCCTCACCCCGGGCGGCACCTCCATCGCCGCGAGCACCCGTTCGAGCAGCGAGGACTTCTC
>JACDAR010000160.1 GCA_013695335.1 Rubrobacter sp. | reverse complement strand
ATGAACGCCGCCGTGGGATCGACTATGAAGGTTGCGATCACCGCGAGCACCGCCAGAACGAGCGCCACGCCAGAGGTCGCCACGCCACCCGGTGTACGGTAGGGACGTTCGAGGTCCGGCTCGCGCTGGCGCAGGACGATGTGGGAGAGCATCATCAGGACGTAGCTAATCGTGGCGCCGAAGACGGCGATGTTTATCAGGATCGCGCCGTTCCCCGTCAGCGCCATAATGAAGCCGATGACGCCGGGGACTATCAGGGCGACCCAAGGCGTACGGCGGCTGCCGGTGAGCGAGAGAACCTTGGGAAGGTATCCGGCCCGGGAGAGGGCGAAGGTCTGGCGCGAGTAGGCGAAGATGATGGAGAAGAAGGAGGCGATCAGGCCCGCAAGCCCCGCTATGTTGATGAACGAACTCAGGAAATTCGATCCGCCATACGCCGATGTCACCGCCTCGACGAGCGGGTTGTCCGAGTCCTGAATGACCTCGGCCCCCGAAGCTCCGGGGCCGAAGACGAGAATTAACGCCGCGAACACGAGCAGCGCCACCATGCCGGCGATGAGCCCCCGGGGCATGTCACGCTGCGGGTTGCGGGTCTCCTCGGCGGCGAGCGGCACGCCCTCGATGGCGAGGAAGAACCAGATCCCGTACGGAAGCGCCGCCCAGATGCCGACCAGCCCGAACGGCAGGAACGCGCTGGCGCCAGCCGCGTCCGTCGGCCTTATGTCGAAGAGGTTGGCCGGATCGAAGAGCGGGATCATTCCTATGACGAAAGCCGCCAGCGCCACCACAGCGATGGCGGTTATGGCGAACATCAGCTTGAGCGCTTCGCCGACCCCGTAGAGGTGTATCCCGATGAAGATCAGGTAGAAGACCAGGTAGACGATCCAACCCCCTATCCCGGTGAGCGACTCCATGTATCCACCAATGAACGTGGCGATGGCCGCCGGGGCAATGGCGTATTCGATCAGGATGGCCGTCCCCGTCGCAAACCCACCCAGGGGCCCCATCGCCCGCCGCGCGAACCCGTATCCTCCGCCCGCGGTCGGTATGGTGGACGAAAGCTCTGCGAGGCCGAAGATCATGGCGGCGTACATGGTCCCCATCAGGAGCGTGGCGATGAGCATTCCACCCCACCCACCCTCGGCGAGCCCGAAGTTCCACCCCGCGAAATCACCGGAGATAACGTACGCCACCCCGAGCCCGGCCAGCAGCACCCACCCCGCCGCACCCTGCTGTAGCTGGCGCTGCTCCATGTAGTCCGAGGCTACATTTTCGTACTCGACCCCCTGCGTACTCCGCTTTTCGGACTCACTCACCCCGGACTCCTTCCGTAGAGGTTTCTCTGCTTGCCACAGCAACCGTCCCGGACAAACTACCAACGGCGGCTTCCCCAACGCGCCGGCCCTCTGGCTACAATCGCATCATAATTAATACGAATTTGTTATACAAGAGGATGAGGCTGTATATTTGCCTGGGCAGGATTCCGCAGAGGAAGGAACTGGAGATCAGAGACCGACGGGGGAGTTCCGGGCTTACGGGCCGGGACCCGTTGTACCTGCAGGTGGAGCGGAGCATGGAGGACCTTCTCCTGCGGGGCCGCTACCGGGCGGGGGACCGCATCCCACCGGAAGCGGAGCTGGTGGAATCTCTGGGAGTTTCGCGGGTCACGGTGAGGGCCGGGCTGGCGCGGCTGGTGGAGCGCGGGATGCTGGAGCGGCGTCAGGGGAGCGGGACGTTCCTGATGCGCCCGCCGGAAGGGGCCCGGCTCAGGCCCGGACTGGAGCGCCTGGAGACATACACCGTCCACGCGGAGCGGCTGGGCCTGGAGCTGGGGAGCGAGGACCTCCGGATCGAGGCGGTCGAGGCGGGTGCGGAAGAGGCGAATGCACTGGAACTTCCTGTAGGAAGCGCGCTCGTGCGGGTCTCGCGGGTGCTGCTCGTCGGGGGTGGGCGGGCGGCATGGATGGTGGACGTGGTGCCGGAAAGCCTCATCGGGGTCGAAAAGATGCGTGAGCGTTTCCGCCCAGAGGCGATGGTGCTCGACTTGCTGGTTTCGGAGGGCGTATCCGTGGGATTCGGCCAGCTCTCCATCGGGGCGGCCCTGATCGGCCCCGCCGATTCCATCGGACGCAGGCTCGGCCTGACGTCGCCCACGGCCGCGCTCTCCCTCACCCAGACCATGCACCTGACCAGCGGCCGCCCCGTACAGTGGTCGCGCGACGCGTTTCTGCCAGAATATCTGGATCTCCGCGTCGTCCGCGAGCTGTTCGAGGTGCGCGGGCTCGATGGCGGGCATTGAGAGCGGCCGGAGTCCAACGACTACGAAGGAGAAGGTTTGGCCGAGATAAGCTGGGAAGACTTCGAGAAAGTCGAAGTGCGGGTCGGGCGAGTAATGGAGGCAGAGCCGTTCCCCGAAGCAAGGAAACCCGCCATCAAGCTAAAGGTGGACTTCGGAGGGGAGATCGGGACGCGGCTGACCAGCGCCCAGCTCACAGCCCGCTACGGGCCGGAGGCGTTGATCGGTAAACAGGTAGTGGCTGTGGTGAACTTCCCGCCGAAGCGGATCGCGGGTTTCAAGAGCGAGGTTCTCGTCCTCGGCGTGCCCGACGAAGATGGCGAGGTAGTGCTTCTCTCGCCTGATATAGAGGTGCCGACCGGTGGAAGGATGTTCTAGGAAACTCGTAGACCGAAACTTCGTATTCAGGTAGCATCGTTTTCCGCAAACGGAAAGGGGAGGTAGTGCGATGAGCGAGACGAACCTGGAGCAGTTCAGGGAGGTCACGCCGGCGGGGCGTTTCACGTTGCAGAACTCGGCCATGCTCAAGGTCAGCCTGAACGGGGACCAGATCCAGGCGAAGCTGGGCTCGATGATCGCCTACCAGGGCGGCGTGCGCTTCGAGCACAAGGGCGGTGGGCTCGGGCGTTTCTTCAAGAAGGCCGTAACCGGTGAGGGCGTCCAGCTCATGACTGCCACGGGAACCGGCGAACTTTTCCTGGCGCACGACAAGCGCAAGGTAATGATCCTGGACCTAGACAACGATCAGATGACCGTCAACGGCGACAGCATCCTCGCCTTCGAGCCAGGCATAGACTGGGACATCAGGCGCGTCGAGGGCGCGGGACGGCTCGCTGGCGGCCTCTTCAACGTAGTGCTGAACGGCTCGGGAAAGGTAGCCGTCACCTCGGACGGCGAACCCGTGCTGCTGGATACCGGCACCCCCACCTTCGCGGACCCCGAGTCAGCCATAGCCTGGAGCGGCGGCGTCCGCACCAGCGTCAAGAGCGACGTCTCATTCAAGACCTTCCTGGGCAAAGGCTCTGGCGAGTCCTTCCAGATAGCCTTCGATGGGCCGGGCTGGGTGCTAATACAACCCTCCGAAGGCTCTGCCGTGCCGCCACACTCCCACGGTTCCAGCAGCGGAGGTGGCGGTGGATTCGACTTCGATTTCGGGGACGACTAGAACACGCAATACGTACGCGGCGACGCGGTTTCGTCCCCACACTCCGGTAGATGAAGCGTCTACTCTATGCAGTCCTGTTGACCGTGGCTACCTCGCGGCCAGCAGGGTCTCTTCCAGGAACTTCCTGACGGCAGCGTAGGCTTCCGCTTCTTCTTTGAAGAGTCCAGGGAAGAAGTAGAAGCCGTGGGGCATGCCCTCACGTACGAAGAGTTCGACCTTCTCACTCCCGGCTTCCTTTAGCTTGTCGGCGAAGGTGTGGACGCTGTCTACTATGGGATCCTCGGTGCCGACGATGAGCAGCGCGGGCGGGTAGCCTTGCAGATCCCCGTATATGGGGCTGACGTGTGGATGGGACCAGTCCTCGTAGCGGACGTACGCGCCGCGCAGGAAACCCGCAAACGCGGCGTCGTAGACGATGCCTTTCGGCGCCAGACGGTTCCATGATTCGTAGCGCTCGAAGTTGAAGTCGCACAGGGGCGCGAGCGCCACGACCGCACCTGGAACAGGCAGGCCCGCATCGCGCACCCGAAGCGGCATCGCGGCTGCGAAGTTCGCGCCAGATGAATCGCCGCAGAAGGCGATCCGATCCGCAGTAACATCGAACCTGCTTCCGCCGTCCAGCAGCCATCGGTAAACGGCCACGTAATCGTCGAGGCCGGTCGGGAAGGGCCACTCCGGGGCGAGACGGTAGTTGATGCTTATCACGGTGACGCCGTTCTGGGCGCAAATTTTGCGCGTCAGGAACTCCGTGTCCTCGGATCTGCCCACCATGAACCCGCCGCCGTGGAAGTACAGCACGATCGTGGAGTCCCCCGGAGCGCCACTCGAGCCTTCCTTCGGACGGTAGACCTGGCAACGAACCGGACCATCGGGGGAAGGTGCGAAGACCTCGTCCACGGAGACGTCAGGGAAGAGTTCCGCAGGCGGTGGCGGAAGAAGCTTGGGGTCTATGTGGCGATCCTGGCCGACGTATCCGGTACGGACGGGTTCGATCATGATGTCGCGCAGCGTCAGAGGCGTGCGCAGGCGTGAGATCAACTCGTAGTTCGGCGACGCCGGATCTTCAGGGTCTATGTGTGAGACTCCAGGACCATCCGTCAGATGCTCTACCGACTCTTTCTCCAGTTCCGCATTCCTCTTCGGTCCCTCCGAGCCCCGTGATGGCTGCAAGTCTATCCTCCCACTACCAGGTTCACGAGACGCCCTGGAACGTAGATGGTTTTACGAATCTCCTTGCCCTCGACGTGCGGCCTGACCTTCTCGCTGCCGAGCGCGAGCTCCTTCGCGTCGTCCTCCGAGACGTCGGCTGGGGCTTCGATGCGGTCGCGGAGCTTGCCATTGACCTGGACGATGAGCGTGATCTCCTCGGCGATGATGAGGCTCTCGTCCCACCCGGGCCACGCCTGCTCGTGCACGGAGCCCTCCTCCCCAACCGAGGCCCATATCTCCTCGGCGTGATGCGGCGCGAAAGGCGCGAGCACGAGCGCGAAACCACGAAGGGCTTCCTTCCACTCGTCCCCACCGACCCTGACCCGGATCGTCTGGAGGTAGTTGGTGTGTTCCATGAGCGCGGCTATGGATGTATTGAATCGGAACGTTTCGAGGTCGCCTGTGATCTTCTTGATGAGCCGGTTGGTCCTGCGCGGAAGCTCGGAAGGATCACCATCGCCGGATGAATCCCCATCCGAGACGAGCGTGACGGCGCGGCGGAGCCAGCGCGAGACGCCCTCGATGCCGCGGCCGTCCCACGGCCCACCCTGGTCCCACGGCCCGATGAACATGAGGAAGCATCGGAGCGTGTCGGAGCCGTAATGGTCGACGAACTCCTGCGGGTTCACGACGTTGCCCCGGCTCTTGCTCATCTTCCAGGCGTCCTCGCCGAGGATGATGCCCTGGTTGAAGAGTTGCTCGAACGGCTCCCCGAAGTCTACGAGGCCCATGTCGCGCATGACCTTCGTGAAGAAGCGCGCGTACAGTAAATGGAGTATGGCGTGCTCGATGCCGCCGGTGTAGAGATCCACCGGGAGCCACTCTTCGCCGCGCTCCTGGTCGAACGGCCCGTCTTCGTAGTGCGGCGAGAGGTAACGGTACCAGTACCACGACGAGTCCATGAACGTGTCCATCGTGTCCGTCTCGCGCGTCGCCGGGCCGCCACATACCGGGCACTCCGTATTGTAGAAATCCGGGTCGAGCTTGAGCGGCGACTCGCCGGTCGGCATGAACTCAGCGTCTTCGGGGAGAAGCACGGGGAGGTCATCTTCGGGGACGGGTACGGAGCCGTGTTCAGGGCAGTAGATGATGGGGATCGGGGTTCCCCAGTACCGCTGGCGGCTGATGAGCCAGTCCCGGAGCCGGTACGTCACGGTTCCCTTGCCAGATTCTTGCTCTTCGAGCCATTCGATCATGCGCCGCTTCGCGTCGTCCACGCCGAAGCCGTCGAGGAAGCCGCTGTTGATCGCAACCCCCTCGCCGGTGTACGCCTTGCCTTCGAAGTTGTCTGGCGGCTGGACGGTGCGGACGATGGGCAGGTCGTACTTCTCCGCGAACTCCCAGTCGCGCTCGTCCTGGCCCGGAACCGCCATAATGGCGCCCGTCCCGTAGCCCATGAGCACGTAATCGGCGATGTAGACAGGGATCTTCTCTCCGTTTGCAGGGTTGATCGCATAAGCACCGGTGAACACGCCGGACTTCTCGCGGGTGACGTCGGTGCGGTCGATCTCGCTCATCCTCTCCGCCCGCTCCCGATACTCGCGTACCTCATCCGCCTGATCCGGGGTCGTAATCTCCCCGACTGCGGGATGTTCGGGGCTGAGGACGAAGAACGTCGCCCCGTAGAGGGTGTCAGGGCGGGTGGTGAAGACCTGTATCGGGCCGTAGCCCTCGACGTCGAAGTCTATGTTCGCGCCTTCAGAGCGGCCGATCCAGTTTCGCTGGAGCGTCTCGACGCGCTCGGGCCACTCTATCTTCGAGAAGTCGAGGAGCTCGTCTGCGTA
>JACDAR010000149.1 GCA_013695335.1 Rubrobacter sp. | reverse complement strand
CCGGTGGTTTCGCGTCACCGCTCGCCATCGAACTGATGTCGCGGGCGGACGCCGTGCTCGCGTTCGGCGCGTCGCTCAACCACTGGACCGCCCGCCACGGCAGGCTCTTCCCGCCAGAAGCCCGCGTTGTCCAGGTGGACCTCGACGAAGAGGCCATCGGCGCGGTACATCGCGTGGACGTTGGCGTCGTCGGCGACGCTGCAGCGACGGCGCAAATGGTCCTGGATGAATTGGAGCGGCGCGGCGTGAGCAAGAAGGGTTTCCGCAGCGAGGGGCTGAACCGTGAAATCTCCCTCCGTCGCTGGCGCGACGAACCATACGAGGACGAGGGAACTTCGGAGTACATAGACCCGCGCACCCTGACCGTCGCACTAGATGACTATTTGCCGGAGGAGCGCACGGTCGCCACCGACTCGGGCCACTTCCTCGGCTATCCTTCGATGTATCTCGATGTGCCCGACCACCGGGGCTTCGTCTTCCCCAACGCATTCCAGTCGGTTGGGCTCGGGCTCGGGAGCGGCATCGGCGCGGCGATCGCACGCCCTGATAGGATCTCGGTCGCTGCCATCGGCGACGGCGGCGCTCTCATGGCACTTGGCGAGATTGAGACCGCAGCCCGCTACCGGCTGCCGATGGTCGTCGTGGTCTACAACGACGCCGCGTACGGCGCGGAAGTCCATCACTTCGGCCCGATGGGGCATCCTGTGGACCTGACCCGGTTCCCCGACACAGACTTCGCCGCGCTCGCCCGCGCCGTCGGGGCTGAGGGGATCACGGTTCGCAAGCCAGAGGACCTCGCGCCGCTCAAAGAATGGCTCGGGCGGAGGGACGGCCCGCTCGTCATCGACGCAAAGGTAAACCCGGAAGTTCGGGCCGAATGGCTCGAAGAAGCGTTTCGCGCCCATTAGGAGGGATCGGTATGCCTGAAAATCCTGTCGCGTCTCTGATCGAAGCTCTCGCGGGTGGCGGTGTCGAGGTCATTGACCTCACGCAGCCTCTGAACGAGCGAACGCCAGTGATCCAGCTTCCCGAACCGTTCGTGAACACGCCGGGTCTGAAGGCGCATGAGATCAGCCACTACGACGACCGCGGACCCGCGTGGGCGTGGAGATGGCTGGAGATCGGGGAGCACGTCGGCACTCACCTGGACGCGCCGATTCACTGGATCTCCGGCCGCGAAAGCCTCGACGTATCCGAGATCCCACCGCATCACCTCGTCGCACCGGCCGTCGTGGTGGACAGGTCCGCCGAATCCGCGGAAGACCCGGATTACCTCCTCACAGTGGACGACATCCGTGCCTTCGAGGCCGAACATGGCCCACTTCCAGAAGGTGGATGGCTTCTCCTGCGCACCGGCTGGGACGCCCGCGCCCACGACGAAGCGGCTTTCCTCAATGCTTCGTCCGGCAGCCCGCGCTCGCCCGGCTTCGACACCGAGTGCGCCCGCTGGCTCGCGGAAGAGTCGCCGCTAATCGGCGTTGGCGTGGAGACCGTCGGCATAGACGCGGGTGCGGCGGGAGGCTTTGATCCACCGTTCCCTGTCCACTACTTCGTGCTCGGAGCCGGAAAGTACGGCGTCACGCAGCTCGCCAATCTGGGATCTCTACCCCCGACCGGCTCGCTGCTCGTCGTCGCGCCGCTCAAGCTCACGGACGGCACTGGCAGCCCGGTTCGCGTGTTCGCGCTGGTACCACGAAATTAACTCCTCTCGGAAGGTCTCGCCGCAGCCTGGTGGATACGTCTCCCTTGCTGATCCCCCATGTTCTCTGTCTCTCGGTCTCCGAAGACCCTGGTCATTCGGGCTCTGGCGATCCGACCTAGCCTAATCGTCGTGGTTGATCCACGCGTCCGGATGGACCATTACCTCATAGTAGCCGCCTGCGTGGGACTGTTCGATGGTGTAGTCGGCGTTGAGGCCAGGATGGCCATCATCGCCCATCTGGAAGCTCTGCAAGACTTTACCGTCGGGCAGCAGGATCGCAACGTGCCCCTGGCCCGCGAGCGTGTCGCCGCGATAGCAGCGTCCGATCAGCACCCCGCTGCGGGTCTTTCTGGCCCACTTCTTCGCCTTGGCAAGATCGAAAGGAACATCCACGCTGCTGAAGAACCCTGGGCCAAGCCCGCCAAACGCCGAGGTGTAGAAGTAGGCGGCTATGCCGCCATCGTAGCGGGTGTCGCCCCTCGTCGGAATGGGCTTGCCCGCGGCACGTCTGAAGAGGTTGGGGACGCCAGCACAATTGTGAGATATAATCCCATTGGCGAAGTAAGCGCCTGTCCTGGTCTGGAGGTTGTAGACGTGCCCTTCAAATACGCCGACATTGATATCAACGATCTTGTCGAGGCCTACCTGAGAGGAGAGTCCATCAGCGCCATAGCTAGACGACTGGGTCTTTCCAGAGATACGATCAAGGATCGACTCGTCAAAGCTGGCGTCACGATCCGAACTCAAGGAGAACAGGCTCGCCTTGACGGCGTCAAGCCCGAGCCGTTCCGGCGCGACGACATCTCCACTGAGGACATCATCCATGCCTATCTTGGCGGCGAAAGTGTTAGCCAGATTGCTGGAAGATTTGGCTGTTCTGCTGGGTGCGTTTACAGGCGACTCAGAAGCGCCGGAATCAAATTGCGTACTATCAAGGAGGGTGCCCAGCTTCGTTGGAGATCCTACGGACCGCGAGGCGCTCCTGCTAACCGTCTTGATCTCGACACTGCTGCTATCGTGCGGGATTACCTCGCCGGCGAAACGCCCCGCTCCATAGCGAAACACCATGGCACCGACCACAGCGTCATCGTCCGCCGTCTCAGGGAGATCGGCATAAATATTAGAGGAATCTCCGAGGCGCAGCGGCTCAAGAACAGCAAGCTCTCCGAAGCGGAAAGACTGTCTATGGTCCGTGACGCGCACGAAGCCAGCACCAAGAGCCGAATTGGCCACTGGTTTACCGGTCCCGGTTACGGCGGCATAGGGGAAGCCGAGCTTCAAGCCATGCTCCAAGAGCGGGGACTCTCTACCGTCCAGCAGTACTCTTTCGGGCACTACAAGCTCGACCTCGCCATCTCGCCCATCGCCGTGGAAGTCGAGAGATGTACCCATAACCCGCTCAACATCCCCAGAAAGCGCAAGAGAACGGTGAACTTGCTCAAGTCGGGTTGGGCGATCATCGTTGTCTGGTTTAAGCCCGGCAGCCTTCCCGAAACCGGGGCTGCTGATTACATAACCTCCTTTGCGCAAAGCTTTGAGAGGCAGCCAGCCCTTGTCGGTGAGTACCGGATGATTCGGGGTTCCGGTGAGCTTGTAGCCGCCGGCAGTTTTGACGGTGACAACCTCACCGGAATAAAATCGCTTGTATGAGCGTTCTACGTTCTTAGCCAGGACTTCGGTATCTCCCGTAAGGCAGAATATCTTCTTGCCTTTCAAGTGCTCAACGGGCGGCAGCGGCTTGTCTACGGCATAAGCGCCCTCGCCTTCCGGCACGTTGCCATGGGTCCATACCCAGTATTTCATGTTGTTGATCAAGTGC
>JACDAR010000148.1 GCA_013695335.1 Rubrobacter sp. | reverse complement strand
CCGGTGGTTTCGCGTCACCGCTCGCCATCGAACTGATGTCGCGGGCGGACGCCGTGCTCGCGTTCGGCGCGTCGCTCAACCACTGGACCGCCCGCCACGGCAGGCTCTTCCCGCCAGAAGCCCGCGTGGTGCAGGTGGACCTCGACGAGGAAGCAATCGGCGCGGTGCATCGCGTGGATATAGGCGTCGTTGGCGATGTGGCGGCGACCGCGCGGGCGGTCGTGTCCGAGCTGGAACGGCGTAGTGTGAGCAAGAAAGGTTTCCGAAACGAGCAGTTGGAATGTGAGATCTCCACCCGCCGCTGGCGCGATGAGCCATACGAGGACGAGGGAACCGCGGAGTACATAGACCCGCGCACCCTGACGATCTCGCTCGACGATCTGCTACCGAAGGAGCGCACGGTCGCCACCGATTCGGGACACTTTCTCGGCTACCCCTCGATGTATCTCGATGTTCCTGACCATCGGGGCTTCGTGTTTCCGAACGCCTTTCAATCGGTCGGACTCGGACTCGGGAGCGGTATCGGCGCGGCGATCGCGCGCCCTGACAGGATCTCAGTCGCGGCCATCGGTGATGGCGGCGCGCTCATGGCCCTTGGGGAGATCGAAACCGCAGCCCGCTACCGGCTGCCGATGTTAGTCGTGGTCTACAACGACGCGGCGTATGGGGCGGAGGTCCATCACTTCGGCCCGATGGGACATCCCACGGATCTGACCCGGTTCCCAGATGCCGACTTCGCCGCGCTCGCGCTCGCCGCCGGGGCTGAGGGGATCACGGTTCGCAAACCGGAGGATCTCGCGCCGCTCGAAGAATGGCTCGGGCGACGGGACGGCCCGATCGTCATAGATGCGAAGGTCAACCCCGAAACTCGGGCCGAGTGGCTCGAAGAAGCGTTCCGCGCACATTAGGAGGAGAAGAGATGGCTGAGAATTCCGTGGCGTCCCTGATCGAAGCCCTCGCCGGGGGCAGTGTCGAGGTTGTGGATCTCACGCAGCCCCTGAACGAGAACACGCCGGTCATCCAGTTGCCAGAACAGTTCGAGCAGACTCCTCCATTCAAGGCGCATGGGATCAGCGCCTACGATGACCGAGGTCCAGCGTGGGCGTGGAGGTGGCTGGAACTCGGGGAGCATACAGGAACCCACCTCGACGCGCCTGTGCATTGGATCTCAGGCCGCGGCGGCCTCGACGTGTCCCAGATTCCGCCCCATCACCTCGTCGCCCCAGCAGTCGTCATAGACAGATCCGCCGAAACCGCCGAAGACCCGGATTGTCTCCTCACCGTGGACGACATCCGCGCCTTCGAGAATGAACACGGCCCGCTCCCAGAAGGTGGTTGGCTACTCCTTCGCACAGGCTGGGACGCCCGCGCGGGCGACACCGAGGCTTTTCTAAACGCCGCATCCGGGCAGCCGAGGTCACCAGGTTTCGATGCGGAATGTGCCCGCTGGCTCGCGGAAGAGTCGCCGCTCATCGGGGTCGGCGTCGAGACCGTCAGCATAGACGCCGGCGCTGCGGGAGGCTTCGACCCTCCGTTCCCCGTCCACTATTTTCTGCTCGGGGCAGGAAAATTCGGCGTCACGCAGCTCGCCAACCTGGGATCTCTGCCCCCGACTGGATCGCTGCTCATCGTAGCGCCGCTCAAGCTCACCGGTGGGACCGGCAGCCCGATTCGCGCGCTCGCCCTGGTGCAGCGCGGTTAGCCTTCCAGGGAAGACTTTGCCGTGGCACGGGCGATGATTCCTTCGATGATTTCGGTCTTGGCTTCGGCGTAATGTTGAACTGTCGGCCAGTCTTTAGTCGCCAGATCCCGCTTCGTCCTGGCGTAGAGTTCACGGTCCCCCGCATCTCTGCGCAGATGATCCCGTAGTATCAGGTAACGCTGAATCTCAGGCGAGCCTGAAGAGTAGACGTGCAGATGAACTTCTTTCCCCGGCGTTCGAAACATCCTGTGCTCGTGAAAGTCCCTCTCGCGCACGCGCAGGATGTAGCCCGCTTCTTCGAGGGCTGGCAGATACGATTCTTCGTCGCCAGAATCTTCGACCACGAGTAGGATATCCACTATGGGTTTCGCGGCGAGCCCCGGCGCCGAGGTGGAGCCGATGTGCTCGATCTCCAGGGCGCTTTCGCCGAGCACCGTCCGGATCTTCGTTTCTTCCCGGCGAAAGCGTTTGGGCCAGGTGGGATCGTAGTCCGCTACGACTATGGAGGCGGGTTCGATCTCCCCGATCAAAACCTCCCGCTGACGCCGTTCGATGGGATCTTCCTTCATTCCAGCGCCGCTTGCGTAGATGTTTTCGCCGGACCGGGACTCTGTCAGTTGGTCCTCCCTGCCGCTCTCCAACTTCTCCGCCTCCCGACCTCCGGAGCCTGACGACCCCACCTGGCCTAATCGTCGTGGTCGATCCAGGCGTCAGGATGGACCATTACCTCATAGTAGCCGCCCGCGTGGGACTGTTCGATTGTAAAGTCGGTGTTCAGGCCGGGATGGCCGTCATCGCCCATCTGGAAGCTCTGCAAGACTTTGCCGTCGGGCAGCAGGATCGCAACGTGCCCCTGACCGGCCAGTGTGTCGCCGCGATAGCAGCGCCCGACCAGCACCCCGCTGCGGGTCTGCCTGGCCCACTTCTTCGCCTTGGCGAGATCGAACGGAACGTCCAACTTGCTGAAGTACCCTGGGCCAAGCCCACCGAACGCCGAAGTGTAGAAGTAGGCGGCTATGCCGCCATCGTAGCGTGTGTCGCCCCTCGTCGGAATGGGTTTGCCAGCGCCGCGCCTGATGAGGTTGGGGACGCCGGCGCAGAATATCTTCTTGCCTTTCAAGTGCTCAACGGGCGGCAGCGGCTTGTCTACGGCATAAGCGCCCTCGCCTTCCGGCACGTTGCCATGGGTCCATACCCAGTATTTCATGTTGTTGATCAAGTGC
>JACDAR010000141.1 GCA_013695335.1 Rubrobacter sp. | reverse complement strand
TTCCTCAGCACGCTGCCCATTATCATCGTCTTCCTGATCGCCCAGCGTCGCTTCATCGAAGCCCTCACCTCCGGCGCGGTCAAGGGATGATGCGGACGGTACGCTGGGGCATACTCGGCACAGGTGGGATCGCCCACCAGTTTGCGAGGGGCCTCCGCGACACGCCGGACGCCGAGATACTTGCCGTCGGCTCCCGCTCGGAGGAATCCGCCAGGGAGTTCGCGGATGCGTTCGAAATTCCGCGCCACTACCCGAGTTACGAAGAACTTGCCGCCGACCCTGACGTGGACGTGATCTACGTCGCCACGCCACATCCTTTCCACGAGGCGAACGTGACGCTCGGCCTGGAGGCCGGGAAACACATCCTCTGCGAGAAGCCGATGACCGTCAACGCCCATCAGGCCGAACGGCTGATCTCACTGGCGAAAGACAGAGGGCTCTTCCTCATGGAGGGGATGTGGACCCGATTCTTGCCGCTGATGGAGCGGGTGAGAGGGATGATCTCATCCGGCGCCATCGGCGAGCCGCGAATGCTCGCCGTGGACTTCGGTTTCCGGGCGCCACTCGACCCTTCGCATCGCCTCTTCAACCCTGCCCTCGGCGGCGGCGCACTCCTCGACGTCGGGGTCTATTGCGTCTCGCTTTCTTCGATGGTCTTCGGGGCGCCAGAACGGATCACAGGCCTGGCGCATCTCGGGGAGACTGGAGTGGATGAACAGTCGGCTGCCATCCTGGAACACGGGGATGGCCGCATGTCCGTGATCTCCATAGCCATCCGAACGGCGACCCCGCATGAGGCAGTGATAGCCGGGACCGAAGGCAGGATAAAGATACATCCCGAGTGGTGGAGGCCGAACGCGCTGACGGTTTCGAGATCCGGAGAAGAAGACGAAACCATCGAAGTCCCGTACACGGGAAATGGCTTCTCTCACGAGGCTGCTGAGGTCATGCGCTGCGTTCGTGCCGGGGAACTTCAGAGTGACGCGATGCCGTTGCGGGAATCGCTGGAGATATCGCGCACGATGGACGAGTTGCGGCGGCAATGGGGCCTCGTGTATCCGGGTGAGCAGAGGGGGGAAATCTAGCGTGTATTACGGACGGGTTCCTGGTGTAGATAAGGAGATATCCCGGTTCGTTCAGGGGGCCGTCATGATCAGGACCGGGGAGATCGAACGCAGCTTCGCGTTGCTGGACGAGATAAGGGATCTCGGTTGCACCGCCTTCGACACGGCCCACCAGTACGGCGCGGGGGAGAGCGAGCGCGCCCTCGGGCGATGGATGGAGGAGCGCAGTATACGTGATGGGATCGTGGTTATCGGCAAGGGCGCGCACCATAATCAAGATCGCACGCGCGTCACCCCATTCGACATCACCGCAGACCTTTTCGACTCGCTCGCCAGGCTCCGCACCGATTACATAGACCTGTACCTGCTGCATCGCGATGATCCTTCAGTTCCCGTCGGCCCGATCATCGAGACCCTAAACGAGCACCTCGACGCTGGCCGCATCCATGCCTTCGGCGCATCTAACTGGTCCACCGAGCGTATCCGCGAGACAAACGAATACGCCGAAGAAAGGAATTTGGTTCCGTTCGCAGCCAGCAGCCCCAACCTGAGCCTCGCCGTTCAGGCAAAGGAGCCCTGGGCGGGATGCGTGAGCGTCAGCGGACCCAAGGGAGAGGCGGAACGGCGGTGGTACGCGGAGCAGGAGATGCCGCTATTCACCTGGTCCAGCCTCGCCGGGGGTTTCTTCTCTGGCCGGTTCACGCGCGACAACCTGGACTCGTTCGACTCCTATCTGGACGAACTGTGCGTGGAGACATATTGCTATGAGGGCAACTTCGCGCGGCTCGACAGGGCGCGTATTCTTGCAGAGGATCGCGGCCTGACAGTTCCGCAGGTTGCCCTGGCATATGTGCTTGCCCAGCCGCTCGATGTCTTCGCCCTCGTCGGCTGCAATACGGGAGCAGAGTTTCGGGACAACGTCCAGGCTGCCGAGACCTCGCTAACCCCCGACGACCTTACCTGGCTCGAAAACGGAGACGATACGAAGAGAGGGGCGGCATCGTCAGGGTAGTCCAGGCTGGGCTCGGAAGCTGGGGAGGTAGCTGGACAGGTGTGATCCAGGACGCGCCAGGCGTCAGCCTCGCCGCCGTAGTAGACCCGAACCCAGTTGCACTCCAAAGCGCGGGCGAAACACCGGGATACGGTTCCCTGGAGGAGGCGCTGGCTGGCGTCGAGTGTGACGCGGTGGTCGTCTCCTCGCCGCCGGAAACGCACCACGCTGTGGCGAAGTCCGCCCTCGAAGCCGGGAAACACGTGCTGTGTGAGAAGCCGCTCTCTACGAGCCTCTCGGACGCCCTGGATCTCATGGAAACGGCCAGGCGGGCGAACCGCATCATGATGGTCAGCCAGAACTACAGGTACAACGCGCCGTTTCGGGCTGTGCAGCGCGTAATTTCGGAAGGTGGGATCGGAGACCTCATCTCCATCGAAATTAACTTCAGGCGCGACACTCGTAACCAGTTCGCGCCTGATGACTTCCGGTACTCGATGCGCCATCCGCTAGTCCTCGACATGGCGATCCACCACTTCGACCTTTTGCGGGCCGTAACCGGTAGGGATGTACGCCACATCCACGCCTGCGGATGGCGCGCTCCAGACAGCCACTTCGCCCACCATACAGAGGTCGCGGCGGTGATGGCGCTGGAGGATGAATTGCCAGTCATGTACCGGGGTACGTGGACGGCCCGAGGTCCCGAGACCTCGTGGAACGGAGATTGGGAGATAGTGGGGAAAGAAGGGCGTCTTTTCTGGACAGGCGACCTCGAAGACCGGAACGTCGGCGAAGTGGTGATCGAACGGTGGAACGAACCGCCGCGAATCCTGGATCAGCCTTCATTGCAGTTCACCGAACGCGCGGCGACGCTTCAGGCTCTGCGCGTCGCCATCGAAACCGGAGGGGAGCCGGAGACTGCCGCGTCGGATAACGTAAAGAGCCTGGCAGCCGTGCTAGGCTGCGTGAGGTCCATCGAGGACAGCGAGACGGCGGATGTCGTGGAGTTGCTGGCTGCGGCCAGACGAGGCGCCGGAGTGTAGATGTTGCGCTGGAATAGAAAACGACAGGAGGGGCATCATGGCAGGATCTGAGAAACGTTGGATAGCGAGGATGAGGGTACAGGTTATCAGGCACGCCCGACCGAACGCTTGCTGGCATATCGAGAGCGGAAGGATATAGGTTTGGCGGACACGCCGCGCGTCACGATCTGGAACGAGTACCGTCACGAGAAGACAGACGACGAGGTGAAGGAGATCTACCCCGACGGCATCCACGCCGTTCTCGCTTCAGCCCTCGGGGACAGGGGGCTGGAACCACGAACTGCCACGCTTGACGAACCGCAGCATGGCCTCACCGATGACGTTCTGAACGACACTGACGTGCTCGTCTGGTGGGGGCATATCGCCCACGACGAAGTATCCGACGAGGTAGTGGAGAAGGTGTACGGGCGCGTGCTCGGTGGGATGGGCTTGATCGTACTCCACTCAGGCCATTTCTCCAAAATCTTCAAGAAGCTAATGGGTACGACCTGCGACCTCAAATGGCGCGAGGACGACAGGGAGCGGCTCTGGGTCGTGGCTCCGGGCCATCCCATCGCTGAAGGTCTTGGCGAGTACATAGAACTGGAAGAGGAGATGTACGGGGAGCACTTCGACGTGCCGCAGCCGGATGAGCTGGTTTTTGTGAGCTGGTTCGGAGGCGGGGAGGTCTTCCGCAGCGGGCTCTGCTACCGGAGGGGGGCGGGTAGGATCTTCTACTTCCGTCCGGGCCACGAGGCCAACCCTTCGTACCATAACCCGGATGTGATCACGGTCATAAACAACGCCGTTCATTGGGCAGCCCCGACGCCCGGCGCCGCGCCCGTCTACGGCAACGCGAAGCCTCTGGAAAAGAGGCGTCGGGAGAATACCTGATAGCCGTAAGGGCGGTTCGCGAACCGCCCTTATACTTGAACCTTACAAAGAGGAGAACCATTTGCAGACGGACAGACCATCAACCAAGCCCCTGCGCGCCGGCGTGGTCGGACTCGGCTGGGCCGGAGAACAGCATCTCAAGAACTACCTCAGGATGCCGAACGTGGAGGTGAAGGCAATCGCCGGGCTCGAGGTGGACCGGCTAGGACAGCTTGGTGAGCAATATGGCGTCTCCAGTTTGCACGAGAGCTGGGAAGATCTCGTCGCCCGAGACGACCTCGACATCGTGAGCGTCGCCACGCCAAATCATCTGCACGCCCCTGTCGCCATAGCCGCCTTCGAAAGCGGCAAGCACGTGCTATGCGAGAAGCCGCTCGCCCGAACGGGGGCTGAGGCTGAGGGAATCGTCCGCGCGGCCCGCGAGGCCGGGCGCGTTTTGCAGATCGCCTTCACCCAGCGCGAACGCGGCGACGTTCAGGCTCTCCGCCGGCACGTCGAGGAGGGGAACCTCGGCAAGATCTACCATGCCAAGGCGACCTGGATGCGCCGGGACGGCATCCCCGGCATGGGAAGCTGGTTCACCGACAAGAACATGGCAGGCGGCGGCCCGCTCATCGACCTCGGGGTCCACATGATCGACATGGCCCTCTTCCTGATGGACGAGCCAGAAGTCGAGGCCGTAAGCTGCGCCACCTACTCCGAACTCGGCCCACGCGGGCGCGGCAGCCGCGCCAACGACGACGACAGCACCAAGACCATCGTTGGGGACGCCTACGAGGTCGAGGATCTGGCGACGGCCTTTATCCGGCTCTCCGGCGGCGCGACGCTTAACCTGGAGGCTGGATGGGCTGCCTACCGCGAGTCGAGCGACGATTTCGGCGTCACGCTGTACGGCACCGACGGCGGCGCCGAGTTGAAGGTCAGGAACTACGGCACCAGCGACACCGTCCGCATCTACACGGATGTGGCTGGCGTCCCCGCCGTGGTCGCGCCAGAGATAGGGCCGCGCGAGGGCCATCGTGGCGTAGTGCAGCGTTTCATCGAGACGATCCGGAGTGGGGAATGGGCGGATCACCACGGCGAAGAGGGCCTGCGCCGCACCCGCGTCATAGACGCCTGCTACGCATCAGCGCTTCAGAACAGGGAAGTCTCGTTGCGAGAGTTGATCCGGGAGGAGGCAGTATGAAATCCGCGCTTTTCGTCTGCGGCGGCTGGGAGGGCCACGAGCCGGAAAAATGCGCCAGCATCTTCGCTCCGTTCCTCGAAGAGAACGGCTACGAAACCGAGATCTCCACGACCCTCGACTCGTACCTGGACGAGGAGAAAATGAGATCCCTGGATCTCATAGTCCCGATCTGGACTATGGGAACCATCACGGAGGAGCAGGAGAAGGGTTTAATCAGCGCTGTCGAGAGCGGTGTCGGGCTAGCTGGCTGGCATGGCGGCATGGCCGACTCTTTCCGCAACAGCATCGCCTACCAGTTCATGGTCGGGGGGCAGTGGGTGGCCCATCCCGGCAACATCATCGACTACACAGTCCAGATAACGGACCACGACGACCCAATAACCGCGGGCCTCGAAGACTTCGAGATGCATTCCGAGCAGTACTACATGCACGTCGATCCATCCAACGAAGTGCTCGCCACCACCACGTTCTCCGGCGAGCACGTGCCCTGGATCTCGGGGAATACCATCCCTGTAGTCTGGAAGCGGCAGTGGGACGAGAGCAGGATCTTCTACTCCTCACTCGGCCACATCGCAAAAGACTTCGACGTGCCGGAGGCAAAAACTCTGGTCGAACGCGGCATGTTGTGGGCGAGCAGATAACGAGGCTACAGGCATCAGGAAAATACCTGAAAGCTGTAAGGGCGGTTCGCGTAAAGGCGGTTCGCGAACCGCCCCCGACTACAAACAAGGAGACGATATATGAACGGGGAAGGGCCAGTCAGGGTTGGGGTGATGGGAGCGGGTAAGATCAGCGGCATCTACCTGCGGAATGGTGCTGTATTCGACGATCTCGATATCGTCGCCTGCGCGGATATCCTGGTCGAGCGCGCTGAGGAGCAGGCGGCAGAGTACGGCATCCCGAAGGCGTGCAGCCCGGAGGAGTTGCTCGCCGACCCCGAGGTCGAAGTCGTCCTGAACCTGACGGTCCCGGCGGTCCACGCCGAGGTCTCGCTCGCTGCTCTCGAAGCAGGCAAGCACGTCTACACCGAGAAGCCGCTGGCCGTTGATCGAGAAGACGGACGGAGGATGCTCGATGTCGCGGGGGAGAAAGGTCTCCTCATCGGGTGCGCCCCTGACACCTTTCTCGGCGGTGGATTGCAGACCTGCCGCAAGGTATTGGATGAGGGTGTGATCGGCGATCCTGTTGCCCTCACGGCGATCATGATGACCCACGGTCCCGAGGACTGGCACCCGAACCCTGACTTCTTCTACCAGCCGGGCGCAGGCCCGATGTTCGACATGGGACCTTACTACCTGACGGCGATGGCGACGCTCATAGGCCCAATCCGGAGGGTCACAGGCTCAGCCCGCGTGACGTTCCCTGAGCGTATGATCACGAGCCAGCCTCTCTCTGGAACCCCGATCACCGTGAACACCCCGACCCACGTCGCCGGTGTGATGGACTTCGAGAGCGGAACCGTCGGGACGCTCGTAACCAGCTTCGACGTATGGTCCGAGGAGCATTCCCGGATAGATGTATACGGCACGGAGGGCACCCTGAGCCTCCCGGACCCCAACACCTTCGGCGGCCCCGTGCGCGTCTGGAGGTCGGATGAGAACTCGTGGACCGAGATCCCACTGTCCCATCCGTACACCGAAAACAGCAGGGGCATCGGCCTCGCGGACATGGCCCAGGCCATTCGTACCGGCAGGAAACATCGGGCGAGCGGCGAGCTCGGATTCAACGTGCTCGAAGCCATCCACGCTTTCCTGGATTCTTCCGTGAGCGGAAAGCACGTCGAGGTTACGAGTGTTTTCGAACGGCCTGAGCCGCTTCCGGCCGGGACGCCAACCGAGGTCTTCGGGGGTTCGGCATGAGGTGGGAGCAGATCTCCCTCCAGCTCTATACGGTGCGGGATCTCACCGCGCGGGACATGCCTGGCACGCTGCGGAGGCTGGCGGAGATCGGCTACACGGCCGTCGAGTTCGCGGGATATGGCGGCTTCTCGCCGCTGGATCTCCGCCCCGATCTCGATGGCCTGGGGATTCGGGTCTCCGGCGCCCACGTCCCTTATGATTCCTGGGAGACCGATCCCGACGCGGTGCTCGCCGACATGCGCGCCCTGGGATGTACCAACGCCATCGTCCCGATCACACCCTCAGAACTCCGGCGGGACGTGGACTCCATCTCCACCCTGGCCGGGAACTTCAACCGCTGGGGAGAGCTATGCCACGCCGAAGGCATCACGTTCTCGTACCACAACCACGACTTCGAGTTCGTGCCCCTCGGCGGGACTACGCTGTGGGACAGGCTAATCCGGGAGACAGACCCCAAACTCGTCCACCTGGAACTCGATCTCTACTGGGCCGAGTACGGCGGAGCCGACCCAGACGCCATGCTGCGCGAACTCGGGGATCGCATCTCGCTCGTCCACCTCAAGGATATGGCCCCCGACGACACACGCGCCGACCTGCCCGTAGGTGAGGGAAATATGCCGTGGCCGAAGCTCCTCGAAACGGCCGACGAGGCCGGCGTGGACTGGTACGTCGTCGAACAGGACAATCCCCGTGATGCATTGGAGGACGTGCGGACCAGCCTGCGCAACCTCGAACAGATGGCCGATGGCTGAAGATAACATCGAGGGCTACTGGCAAGCGTACCTGGACACGCTACCCGAAGACTCGCCCGTGCGTGGCGAAAGCTATATAGCGGAGGGTTTCGGAGATGGGCCGGAACTTGCCGACAGGCTGGGGGCGCTCGTCGTGGGTGAGACGAAGACCGCCACGTGCTCGGCGTTGTGGGAATACGAGGCAGAGGGAGACTCCATCGTCAGCGTGGGACAGAAGACCATCATCCTCGACGGGGACGGAGACCCGCTATGCATCATCGAGACGACGGAGGTGGAGATCCGGGCTTACGATGAGGTGGACGCCCGGTTCGCGGCGGAGGAGGGGGAGGGAGATCTATCGCTGGAATACTGGCGCGAGGCGCACTGGAATTTCTTCTCGCGCACCCTGCCGAGGATAGCCCGGGAGCCCTGCCTCGACATGCCGCTCGTGTGCGAGCGGTTCCGTGTGGTCCACAGTTGAGACCCGGTTTGCGGAGACTGCGAGGCGTGGATATATGAGATCGAACCGACGAAATACAGGGGAAGGAAACCATGCAATTTCCTGAAGGCTTTTTGTGGGGCACGGCTACTGCCTCGTACCAGATCGAGGGCGCAGTGAACGAGGGCGGACGTGGGACATCCATCTGGGATACGTTCTCCCACACGCCGGGGAAGGTCTACCGGGGCGACACCGGAGACATAGCCTGCGACCACTACCATCGCCCCGAAGAAGACCTGGATCTCATGGCGGATCTCGGCCTGAAAGCTTACCGTTTCTCCGTTGCCTGGCCCCGCATCCAGCCAGATGGATCGGGCCCACCGAACCAGGAAGGATTGGATTTCTACAGGCGCCTGGTTGACGGGTTGCGGCAACGAGACATCGTCCCGATGCTCACGCTGTACCACTGGGATCTCCCACAGGCGCTCGAAGACCGGGGCGGTTGGACGAACCGCGATACGAGCGAGCGGTTCGCGGAATACACCGGCTTTGTCTACGAAGCGTTGGCTGACACCGTTCCGTTCTGGATCACGCTGAACGAACCGTGGGTCGCATCCTGGCTGGGGCACGGCTACGGCCTGCACGCCCCCGGTAAGCAAGATGCCGCCTCTGCCCTCGCCGCAACCCATCACCTCCTGCTAGGCCACGGTCTCGCCCTGGAGCGGATGCGTTCCGTGGGGAACCCCGGAGACAACCAGCTCGGCGTCACGCTCAACCTGCATCCCGCGCTGGCGGCCCGCGACCGCGACGCTGATGAGGAGGCCGCCCGCCGCGTGGACGGGCAAGCGAACCGGCTGTATCTCGACCCGCTGTTCCGCGGCGAGTACCCCGAGGATATCGTCTCCTACTATGGCGGGCGCGGTGTGGACGGGCCGCCTGTACGCGATGGCGACCTGGAGAAGATCTCCGGTCCCGTTGACTTCCTCGGCATCAACTACTACTTCCGCCACCACGTCAGGGACGCGCCCGATGAGACCCCTTCGCAGATACCTTTCTCCGATCTCGCGGTTCGTCCCATCGTTCCTCACGCGGGGGAGAAGACCGCGATGGGCTGGCCCGTCGAGCCAGATGGCCTGTCTGAGATGCTCGTGCGGCTCAAGGACGAATACACCGACGCGCCAATCTACGTCACGGAGAACGGCCGCGCTGTACACGACTACGCCGATCCCAACGGCGACGTGAAGGACGAGGAGCGTATCTCGTATCTCGATTCCCACTTCCGAGCGGTACACGGGGCGATGGAGCAGGGTGTGGACCTGCGAGGGTACATGGTCTGGTCGTTCCTGGACAACTTCGAGTGGGCCGAAGGGTATTCGAAGAGGTTCGGCCTTGTGTACGTAGACTACGCCACGCAGAAGCGCACACCGAAATCCAGCGCCCGCTGGTACGCGGGCGTGATCCGGCGCAATGGGCCGGACGGATAAATTGGTGACTGTCTTACGAGCGGAGAGCGTCCCATGAGGCTACTGCTGGTGCGCCACGGTGAGACGCTGGGCAACGTCGAGCGGAGGCTGCAGGGGGCAGACGACCCGCTGACAGAGCGTGGCAGGCGGCAGGCGCGTGAGATCTCGGCCCACCTTTCAAGACGGACCGATATCGTGGCGCTGTACACGAGCCCTTTCGTGCGCGCGCTCGAGACGGCGCAGTCTATAGGCGAGGCTCTGCGCCTGAAACCCTTGTCGCGTGACGGGCTTGCGGAGGTGGATGTCGGGCGGGCCAGCGGATATCGTTTCGAGGAGTGGGCCGAGCAGTTTCCTGAGGAAGCCGAGAAGTTTCAGACTCAGGGCATGGACTACGCCTGGCCCGAGGGCGAGAGCGGGCACGATGTCTCCGCCCGCTCCGCCGCCGAACTCGATCGCATTCTTGCCGAGCATCGGGAAGCGTCGGATGCCGTGGTCGTGGTGTCGCACGGTGGGACGCTGGCCTGGATCATCTCCCACCTGCTCGGTGAGCCCGGCGACGAATGGCCCCACGAACATATGCGCCTCGAAAACTGCTCCATCACCGAGGCGGATGTCCCGAAAGATGGACCGGCCACGTTCCTGTATACGAACGAGATCGGCCACCTCTCCCCATCGCCTGACGCCGAGGTTGCCACCGGAGACGAAGAAATAGCCTGACCGAACAATGAGGAGGAAT
The DNA here is from genome assembly GCA_013695335.1 of Rubrobacter sp. Lineage (GTDB taxonomy): Bacteria > Actinomycetota > Rubrobacteria > Rubrobacterales > Rubrobacteraceae > JACDGB01. Next base: position 8,854 of record JACDAR010000141.1, on the reverse strand, counting down.
TCATGAACTACAGAAACCTGGGAAACACCGGTATGCGGGTATCGGAGATCAGCCTTGGAACCTGGGCGCTCGGAGATGGCTGGGGTACGGTCTCGGATGAGGATGCATACGCCACGCTGAACCACACCATCGATTCGGGCGTAAACTTCCTGGACACGGCTGACGTGTACGGCGATGGGCGCAGCGAGAAGCTCATCGGACGGCTACTCGAGGATCGTCCGAACGACGAAATATTCGTCGCAACCAAAGCTGGTCGCCGCCTCGATCCGCACACGGCGGAAGGCTACAACCAAGATAACCTCTCAGCATTCGTGGAGCGCAGCCTGACAAACCTGGACGTAGAGGCGCTCGACCTCCTCCAGCTTCATTGTCCACCGACGGAGGCGTACTGGCAGGACGAGACTTTCGAGGCGCTTGACAGGCTAGTCGAGGCCGGGAAGGTCAAGCACTATGGCGTGAGCGTGGAGAAGGTCGAGGAGGCGCGGAGGGCGCTGGAATATCCCGGTGTGGAGACCGTACAGATCATCTTCAACATCTTCCGCCAGAAGCCCGCCGAAGAGTTCTTCCCACTGGCGGAAGAGAAGAACATCGGCATCCTTGCCCGCGTCCCGCTCGCCAGCGGACTCCTCTCGGGCAAGATGAGCCTCGACCGCGAGTTTCCCGAGGATGACCACCGCAACTTCAACCGCGACGGTGCGGCCTTCGACAAGGGCGAGACCTTCTCCGGCGTGCCTTTCGAGCAGGGCCTGGAATCGGCGGAGGAACTGAAAAGACTCGTCCCCGATGGGTATACGCTGGCGCAGTTCGCTTTGCGTTGGATCCTTATGCACCCAGCCGTCTCCTGCGCCATCCCCGGCGCGAAGAGCCCACAGCAGGCAGCGGACAACATCGCCGCAGCCGATATGCCAGCCCTCTCAGACGAAGCCATGTCACGAGCACGTGAGATCTACGACTCAGCCATCCGCCCCGAAGTCCACCACCAGTGGTAGGAGAGACGCATGGCTGAATCGTCGAAACCGAAGGTCCTGCTTACGGGCGCGACCGGCTACATCGCAGGCCAGTTGCTACCAGCCTTCAGGGAACGCTACGATCTCCGTCTCATCGACGTGCGCGAGGAGGATGGCTCCGGAACTCTCGTCGAGGGCGTCGAGATAGCAGACCTCCACGCGGACAGCGACGCGGATCTGGAACCGCTCTTCGAATGGGCCGAGGCCGTGGTCCATTGCGGCCACACACGCCCGGGCGGGGCGAATCTCGGTTCCACGCCGGGAAGTGAGTCGGGGCTGGACATCCAGACACTCTACGAGGGTGAGCGGCGCAACCTCGACATGATGCAGCGCGTGTACCGGCTTGCGATGGAGCGCGGAGTTCGCCGGGTCGTCGCGGCGAGCACCAACCAGGCCGCCAAATGGTATGAGCAGCCGTACTACGCCGGGCTCAAGGACCGCGTGAGCCCTGAAGATTATCCGCGCCCGGACAGCTTCTACGGCTGGGCCAAGGCGGCGTGGGAGCCGCTCGGGTTCCTGTACGCCTGCGGGTCGCTGGGAAGCAAGCTGGAGGTCGTCCAGATCCGGATAGTCGTCCCACGTCAAATCGACGCCGAGGACTTCGTAGATGAGCCTCCGGAACGCTACGTCCGCGAGCTGGCCGGATACATCAGCGAGCGTGACATGCGGCAGTTATTCTGCAAATCCGTCGAGACCCCGGACATCGAGGACGAACACGGTGTCCCGTTCCACATCTTCTACGGCGTCTCTGACAACGCCCGCAAGTTCTGGAGCATCACCAACGCGCGGCGGGTGATCGGCTACCAGCCAGAGGACGACTCCGAGGTAGTCTTCGCACACGATATCGCTCGCCTGCTGCATCGTGGGAAAGAGGCGCGATGAGCGAGAACCAGCCGCGCCCCGAGTATCCTCGTCCCCAGCACCGCCGCGAACGTTGGACCAATCTCAACGGCGAGTGGGCCTTCGCCTTCGATGACGAGGATGTGGGCCTGGCGGCAGGCTGGCAGAACGTGGCAGCCGAGGATCTGGATGGCAATGGATCGCCCTTTGACCGGCGCATCGCCGTACCGTTCTGCTATCAGGCGAAGCTCTCCAGCATTGGAGATACGGCCTTCCACGACGTGGTCTGGTACGCGCGGACCTTCGAACACGACCTCTCGGACGACGAGCGCTTGCTGCTGCACTTCGGAGCCGTGGACTACCGGGCGACAGTGTGGGTGAACGGCGTGCAGGTCGCGGAACACGAGGGCGGCCACACGCCGTTCTCCGCCGACGTTACGCACCCCCTGCGGAGGGGTGTGAACACGCTCGTGGTCCGGGCGGAGGATCCTTCGCGGGACACCACGATCCCACGTGGCAAGCAGTACTGGCGAGAAGAGTCCGAGGGTATTTTCTACACCCGCACCACCGGCATCTGGCAGACGGTGTGGCTGGAGCCGGTGAATCGCCGCAGGATTCGCTCCCTGCGCTTCACCCCGGACGTGGACGCGGCCTCCGTGGATGTGGAGGCCGGCATCGCGGGTTTTGAGGCCGGCCTCTCGCTCCGCCTTACCGTGAAACTGGACGGCGTGCCGGTGCTCGATGACCGGGTGTCCGCGCGTTCTTCGGTGGAAGAGCGCCGACTGCCGCTGGCCGCGCGCGACGAGGCTCCCGATACCCCGCATATCGGGGAGTGGACCGGCCTGGCTCTGTGGAGCCCCGGGGACCCGAATCTGTACGACCTGAAGATAGATCTTCTGGATGAGAGCGGCATGGTCCTCGACTCTATAGAGAGCTACTTCGGGATGCGGAAGGTGGAGACGAAGGACGGCAAAGTCTACCTTAACGGCCGCCCCCTCTATCAGCGGCTCGTCCTCGACCAGGGTTACTGGCCTGGCGGCCTCCTGACCGCCCCCACCGACGACGACCTGAAGCGGGACATCGAACTGGCGAAGGAGATGGGCTTTAACGGTGCGCGCAAGCACCAGAAGGTGGAGGACCCGCGCTGGTTGTACTGGGCCGACCAGCTCGGCTTTCTGGTATGGGGCGAGATGGCGAACGCGTACACCTACTCCGCCGATTACATCCGCCGCATCACCGCCGAGTGGCAGGAGGCCGTCCGGCGCGACTACAACCACCCGTCCGTCGTCGCCTGGGTGCCCATGAACGAGAGCTGGGGTGTCCCGGACCTCGCCACGGAGTCGGCCCAGCGCGAGCACCTCCTCGCCCTCTACCATCTCACCCGCGCGCTCGACGGAACACGCCCCGTTGTCTCCAACGACGGCTGGGAGCACGCGGTGACGGATCTCCTCGCCCTGCATAACTATGGTGGACCGGAGGAGCTCGCCAAGAGCTATGTCACCGCTGAGTCTTCCGTGGCCGCCACGCTGGCTAACCGTCCGGCGTACGTTCCAGGACATGGCTACCGTGGGGAGCCGATCCTCGTCACCGAGTTCGGCGGCATCGCATTCGCTGGCGGCGAAGGAAAAAATTGGGGCTACTCCACAGTCACGGACGCCGATGAATTCCTTGAAAGTTATGAGGCGTTGATAGACGCTCTGCTCGCCTGTGAGCCTGTCGAAGGCTTCTGCTACACGCAGCTAACGGACGTGGAGCAGGAGGTCAACGGGCTCCTCACTTACGACCGCAAACCGAAGGCGGACCTCAGCCGGATATGCGGGATCACGACCCGCGAGCGCCCTGCCGGACGATAGAAACGGCCCGCGCGTTGTTCCGCTAGCCGACCGATGCCCGGTCGGCGCCCTGGGAAGCTGCGACGATGATCTGGACTCCGGACACTTCGATCTCCCGGATCGTTACCTCGGGGGCTTGCTCGTCAGTGATGAGGATGTCCACCTTCGAGAGCGGGGCTATCTTCGCCAGGGCAACGACCCCCAGTTTGGTGTGATCGGCTACGACCACAACCTTCCGGGCGCCTTCTACCAGGCAGTGATCGGTCTCCGCCTCTGCCACGTTTGGCGTGGTGAGACCCGCTTCCGGATGCATGCCGTGTACCCCCAGAAAGAGCACGTCGGAGTTCAACGAGCGCAGCGTCCGGTCCGCGTAGGGACCCACGAGCGCGTCGGAGGGTGTGCGGAAGCTGCCCCCGGAAAGCACGATCTGTCCCCACCCATTCTCCTGCAGCGTAAGCGCGATGTTGGTCGAGTTGGTGATGAACGTGAGATCCTTGTCGTTCTGCTGCAGAGCCGCAGCCACGTGCCAGGTGGTCGTACCCGCGCTGAAAGCCACCGTGTGTCCGTCCCCGACCAGAGGCAGCGCCGCCCGTGCGATGGCCACTTTCTCCGGCCGGTTCAATCGCCGCTTCTGCACGAAATGCGGCTCGGCCGCCGCCTTGGATACCGGGATGGCCCCGCCGTGTACTTTCCGCAGTAGTCTGCGCTCCGAAAGCGCCTCCAGGTCCCGTCGGATAGTCATATCCGATACGCCCAGCCGCTCCGACAACTCCGCGACCGACACGCTCCCAGCCCGCTCTAGGTCGTTCAGAATTTGTTGCTGCCTCTGCTCCGCCAACATCTTCTAAACCCCCGATGAGCCCGTCCGTCACCCGCTCTACAGACCGTTCAGTCTAATGGGTACCATCGTCGAAAGCAACAATTTATCTGTAAGTTCGGGTTGACTTATGTTTAAAATTTCGTTAACCTGGAAACGCTACTTCGGAGATTTCTGGTGTGGGGTCTGGGGGAAGGAAGGAGCGGGCGGGTATGGGTGAGGGTCGAGTAGGCCGTGGTTTTACGCGGCGCGAGTTTCTGGTGACGAGCCTGGGGGCTGGGGCTGGCTTTGCGCTGGCCGGTTGCGGTGGGTCGAATTCCGACCTGGAGAAGGCCGGCAGCGGCGGCAGGTCCTACAACGGGCCGAAGGTAAAGCTCGCGTTCTGGAACGGGTTCACGGGCGGGGACGGGCCATTTATGGAGCGGCTCGTCGAGGAGTTCAGCTCCAAGCAGAAGAACATAGACGTCAGCATGAACACCGTGGACTGGGCCGTCTACTACCAGAAGGTGCCGGCGGCGGTCCAGAGCGGGAAGGGACCGGACCTGGGCATCATGCACATAGACCAGTTGCCTACCAACGCCGCCCGGGGCGTGATCCTCGCGCTGGACGACGTGGCCAACGCCTTGAACTTGAAGGAGAGCGATTTCGCCTCGGTCGTCTGGAACGCCGGGGTGTACAGCGGCAAGCGGTACGGGATTCCCCTGGATATACATCCGCTGGGCTTCTACTACAACAAGGGCACCATGGAGAAGGCGGGCCTGAACCCAGACGAGCCGCCCCAGACCAAAGACGACTACATGGCGGCGCTGGAGCAGATGAAGAGCAAGGGCATCCAGGGACACTGGATGTCCCCGCTCCTGTTCACGGGGGGGCTCACTTTCCAGGCCCTGCTCTACCAATTCGGCGGCCAACTCTACAACGAGGACGCAACCAAAGCCACCTTCAATTCCCAGGCGGGCGTGGACGCCCTGACCTGGATGGTGGACGTGGTCAAAGAGGGATACAGCCCCAAGGACGTCGCCCAGGACGACGAATTCACAGCCTTCCAGAATGGCCAGAACGCCTTTATGTGGAACGGCATCTGGAATATCCTGACGCTGAACGAGGTCAAGGATCTTGAGTGGGGTGCGGCCCCGTTGCCGCAGATAGGGACGCAGAAAGGAGCCTGGGCCAATTCCCACAACTTCGTGATCATGAACAAGCGGGGGCAGGACCCCAACAAGGTCGCGGCCTCGAAGGTGTTCATCAACTGGATCAGCGAGCGTTCGGCGGAGTGGGCCAAGGCCGGGCAGGTGCCGGCGCGCAACAGCGTACGCGAAAGCCAGGCGTTCAAGAGTCTCAAGTGGCAACCCAAATTCGCCGAAGAACTCCCCTACGTCCAGTTCACCCCGCCGGTGCCCGGCATCGCCGACGTTTACACGGGGTCGCTAGACCCGGCGATCAACGAGGCCGTCCTGCTCAAGAAAGAGTCTGAAACCGCCCTCGACGAAGCGGCGGGGAAGGCCGATCAGCTTCTTAAGGAGAACAAGCAGAAGTACCAGGCGGCGTAGGACCGATGGCCACGCAAGGCATGGAGCAACCCCATGTCCAGCGGCCGCGGGGCAAGAAGCCGTCCCGCGGCCGCAAGCCTGCCGACGCGGCTCCGCTAACGGCGTACCTGTTCATGGCGCCATACCTGGTGCTCTTCAGCATCTTCATCCTGATACCGGTCGTGTTCGGGATCTGGGTCAGCCTCCACAACTGGGACCCCCTGATTCCGGTCAAGCCCTGGGTCGGCCTCCAGAATTACCTCGACCTGTTCACCCCCGGCTCCACGACCTTCGGGCCCTTCTGGAACAGCATGGAGGCCACGGGGAAGTTCACGCTCTACTCCGTGCCGCTCCTCGTGGTGATACCCCTCCTGATAGCCTTGATGCTGAACCAGGAGTTCCGCGGGCGAAACTTCTTCCGGGCCACGTACTTCGCGCCTTACGTGCTGGGGGTGGCGGTAGTCGGCATCCTCTGGCGCTTCTTGCTGTCCCCGAACGCGGGGCTCGTCAACTACTACCTGGGCGCCTTGGGACTACCGGACAACACACCGTGGATCACGGACCTGCCGTGGGCCTGGATCTCCCTGGTCGGGGTGACCGTGTGGTGGACGCTCGGCTTCAACGCCGTCATCTACCTGGCGGGTTTGCAGGACATAGACCCCGCCCTCTACGACGCGGCCAAGGTGGACGGCGCCAATCGCTGGCAGAGGTTCCTCAACGTGACCCTGCCGGGGCTCCGGCCCGTCCTCCTGTTCGTGATAACCGTGACGATCCTGGCCTCGGCCAACATGTTCGGCCAGTCCTACATCATCACGAAGGGCGCCCCGGGCGAGGAGACGACGACGGCCATCTGGTACATCGCCGAGCAGGGCTTGAGGTTCTTCAAGATGGGCCCGGCGGCGGCCATGAGCTACGTGCTGGCCCTCGCCCTGGCTGTGGTCAGCCTCGCCAACTTCGCCCTTTTTCGCTACAGGGGGGACTGAGATGACACAGCAGACGGTTTCGACAGAGCCCAAGAGTGGGCGGAATCCGCGACGGTTACTCGGCTTAATCCCCTCTTATGCGGCCCTGATCCTGCTAACCCTCGTGTTCGTGGCCCCGCTCCTTTGGATGGTCTCGACCTCGCTCAAGCCGAACTACCTGACCACGCGGTTTCCTCCGCAGTGGATACCGCAGACCCTCTCGAACGAGGGCTACTCCACGATACTCACCACCAGTTCCGGCAATCCCGTCCTGCAGTGGTTCCTGAACAGCCTGATCGCCGCCTCAGCGCACACGATGCTGGTGCTCGTCACGGCTTCTATGGCGGCCTACGCGCTGGCGCGGATGCACTTCCGCGGCAAGAACCTGATGTTCGTCGTCATCGTGTTGACGCTGGTCATACCCCAGTTCGTCTTCCTCATCGGCAACTACCTGATCGTGCAGTATTTAGGCTGGTTGGATACTTTAGTGGCCGTGATAGTCCCCGGTGCGGCCGGTGCGTTCGGGGTCTTTTTTCTGCGCCAGTTCTTCCTTTCTCTTCCCCTGGAACTGGAGGAGGCCGCCCTCATAGACGGGGCCAACCGCCTCCAGATCTTCCTTCGCATCGTCCTGCCGCTCTCTAAAGCTCCTCTCGCCACGCTGGCGGTTCTGAGTTTCCTGACCAACTGGAACGACTTCCTGTGGCCGGTGTACGTGCTCCTCAGTCCGGAGAGCCTCACCCTGCAGCCGGGACTGGCCATCCTCCAGAGCTCCTACACCACGAACTACACGGTCATCATGGCCGGCGGCGTATTGGCCAGCATACCGGTCCTCCTGATCTACATCTTCACCCAGCGATACATCATCGAGGGGGTCTCCCGCAGCGGCGTGAAAGGGTGATCCATCTTTAAACCGAAGAGAGATGGCCTGGTAGGTGGAGCAGCCCGCTGGTGACGCCAAATCGGTGCGAATGGCAGCGGAGCGCACGCGTTTCGCGGCGTTCCGATGAGGGTAGAACGGCTCCTATTCGATGCAAGGCTATGCGATTCAGGAGGAACAAGTGCCACAGCGAGTAGAAGGAAGCATAGAGGTGGAGGCGCCGGTCCAGAAAGTCTACGACTACTGGAAGTCATTGGAGAATCTGCCGAAGTTCATGACCAACATCGAGGAAGTGCGGTCCACGGGCGAGGATACCACCCACTGGACGGTCAAGGGGCCGCTCGGCGCGAAGCTGGAGTTCGACGCCAAAACCACGCAGAACGAGCCTAACAACGCCATAGCCTGGAACACCGAGAACGGGGACGTGGAGACCTCGGGGCAGGTGCGGTTTCGGGACGCCGGTTCTGGAAACACGCGCATCGAGGTGCAGATGAACTACTGGAACCCGCCGGGCGGCAAGACTGGCGAGGTCGCGTCCAGGATCGTCTCCAACCCGCAGGTGATGATGCAGCAGGATCTCCAGAACTTCAAAGAGATCATGGAGGGCACCGCGACGGAGGAGGAGATCCAGCAGCGTCCGGCCGTCGCAACCGCCCAGAGCAGCGTCGTAGCCTTCCTGACCTCGGGCGCCGGACTTCTCGTTCTCGGTGGCGGGCTCTTGCTCTGGCTGCTCATCCGGCGCGGCGGCTCCAGGAAGAGAACCCGCATTATCTTCGAATTCTAGGAACCGCGACAAAGTAGTTACGAAGGAGTGGGGCGCTTCGGCGCCCCGCTTTGTTATCTATGCCAGTTCGTCGGTCTTCGCGGCGAATACGAAGTCGCTCTCGGTCAGGCCGTCTATCTTGTGGGTGAAAACCGTGATCCCGGCTTTGCCCCATCCGAAGGCGATGTCGGGATGATGCCCCTGCTCCTCAGCCATCTCCCCAACCC
>JACDAR010000119.1 GCA_013695335.1 Rubrobacter sp. | reverse complement strand
AACGAACCGGGGCGAGCGGTAAAATTCCTCGTCCGGCGACTCATCGGCGCGCTTGAGTGACTCTGATCGTTGCTCTGGCATTAAGTCTCCTACCCTGTGAATTTCACAGCAGGTGGCGATTTCATATATGGTACGAGAGTCGAGAACTGATGACTGAGAACGGGTATGATCATTTTGTAGAATAGCGCCTGAACTATAAACTTAAAGTATCGGCGGATTTCAGACGGGAGCGTATAGGACTAATCTACGAAGAAGGTATGGTAGGCACTTTCTTAATTGCATTCTGAAGATCCGAAAACATTCTCTTCCATGAGGGAACCTCGCATACTGGACCTTCGGGATCGAGTCCGTCCAATATTGATCGACACTTCTGATTGATCTTTTGCTTGGTCTTACGATAATGTCTACCCGTTTGTTCACTAGCTTCGAGAATAATTGCCCTGAGATGTTCTTTCGGACTTGAAATCTTCTCCACTTGGCTTGCTGAAGGAATATCGAGAGCAATAGTGCCCTTAGGATTTTCAGCAACTCTACGAATCTCTTGCTCGTCGAGAAGTAACCAAGCTTCAGTCTCTTGCACAGGTACGATAGCCACGTGCGCAGGGGTATCGTCCACCGTTTGGATTGCTTTACGAATTTCCTCATAGCGTGGTTCGGGATCAATAGAGTCAGCATCTCTATGGATGAAGAGCAAATTCACATTTGGTTCAAGCCCAAGTGCAAATTCGACTTTCTCAACGGCAGTTCTACCTGCGCGAGTACCAAGTTTTGAAATCGGTATGGATACGGCTTCAGCTTCATCCGCTCCAGCGAGAATGCAACATCGTCTCAAGTGTGCTGCGAGATAATCATCGAATGGACCTTCACCGATGAACAAGAATCGGACAAATACCCCTTGGTTGGTGTCCACAATGCTGCGCCTTACCAGCGAGGTTTCATCAAATCTTCACCGAAGCTAAGCTGAAAACGAGCACTTGGAGGCTGAACCAGATAATCGATTATTGCAAGTTGTCCAATCCCTTGTCCCTGGGCACGCCATGAATTACTAAGAGGTTTGCACCGCAAAGTTGTTACTGGTTCACCAGTTAGTCCTTTGATTTCGACTTCGGTGGCTAACAGCAAATCATCTGGCTCCTGAAGTTGAACAAAGTACGGAGAATGTGTAGCAACTATGACCTGTCGAAAGGGGTTAGTAGAGCCAGGTGCTTCATGAGGATCGACCGCTAAGTCGCGAAGCAATTCCACCATAGCTTCAAGCTTGGCTGGGTGTATGCCGTTTTCTGGTTCTTCCATACAGAGCACGCCACGGGTCTCAGGATCTTCTGCCAGCACGCACAAAGTTAAGAAGCGCAAGGTGCCGTCTGATAGAGAACGAGCAGGCAATGTCACTCCAGATTTTTCTCTAATCTGGAGTGACAACAGTTGCCGTACTTCGTCAATGTCAACCGCTATTTGAGGCACACCAACTAGCTCAGATAACCTATTCGCGACCCGTGCGCTCACTTGTTCAGAACTGCCGTTCCGATCCATCTCATCCGTTGTTAACCGAAGAAGCGTTGACGGCAAATGTTCCCCACTAGAGGTTACCTGTGACGGAGATTGAAACCGATCTGTTTTGCGCATTGATGATGGCTCAAGAGCGAGTAGACGCCATTTTTGCATTTCACGTCGAGCTGCAAGGATTGTTGGCGTAGCTGATGTATTAGCGGTCGCCACTATAGTGCGAGGAGCGCTTCTTGCTGGAGCTCTCTGTGGTCTTCCTTGGTGACCCTCTTGATGGATGAGGATCTCCGCTCCTTGCTGAGTGGATGTCTCTGTCGAGATATAACCGGTCTTAGTACGTCTTCTGTTATCGACAATATGTCTACGAAAGTTCTTCGCGCTGTGCGGAAAGGTTAATTTGCGGCTAGCTTGCCCCTCAGTTATGTAATTTAAGTCCTCTGATTCGAGGACTAGGCGGCCTAGCGTGCCTCGATATGTTGACTCTTCATAACCTATTCGTACCTCATATCGTAGAAAAGTAGAACTGGCTTCTGCCTGCCTACCAAAATCATCGCTGTTCTCTCTATCAACAATCATTTCCGCTGCAATGCGAAAGCTGCTTGAATGCTCCTTGCCGTCAGTCCAAAACAGTTCGCGTAAGTCGGCTGTTTCCGGTTCAGTATCTCGGACAGAAAGAGCTGCTTCCATTAGCGTGTTGTCAGAAATAAGCGACAAGAACTTGATTACGTCGAAAATATTCGACTTCCCAACTCCATTGCGGCCAGCGATACAGGTAAATGGGCCAAAATCTACAGAAAATTTGAGGAGATTCTTGAACCCGTCCACTTCTAGGCGTGTAAGCATTAGAGCTACATTCTACTATATTTTGACCTCAGATTATCCGTGTTTTCGGGTTACCAGTAGCCTGATTGTTGTAACCTGCGTGGATGGAATCTGAGACTGAAGGCAGGCACTTCACGGTCGCGGTGTTCGTGGTGCATGCAGGCGGGGTGTTGCTGCACTGGCATCGCAAGCTGGGGATGTGGCTCCCGCCAGGTGGACATATCGAGCGCGATGAGTTGCCCGATGACGCAGCCGTGCGCGAGGTGCTTGAGGAGACTGGCGTCGAGGTTGAGCTGGTGGGGGAGAAGCGGGAGGATATCGAGGACCCGGTGCAGCTTGTCCGTCCGGCGGGGGTGCAACTTGAGGATATCGGGCCGGGGCATCAGCACATAGACTTGATCTACCTCGCCCGCCCCACAGGCCCGACGGATATCCGGGACGAGTTCTCCGTGGACAGGGTCGGCTGGTACGGCCCCGACGACTGGGACGCCATGAACGTCAACGCCGAGGTCAGGGGCTGGTGCGAAATGGCGCTCTTGGATTTCGATTCAGGCTGAACGATCTCTCGCTGGAGCAGCGCCGGGTTTTCTCAGGGGCTTCAGGTTGTCCCGGATGGATCTTCGTCCCTGTTTTGCGGGGTTTCCCGCGTTACCTGGAGAAACGAACGCAGGACCGCGCCCCTGTCGTCGGAACGCCAGACGATACCTAGCTCGACGGATGGCGAGAGGCCGCGCACCGTCTTGTAGACGACGCCCCTGCGGCGAAGGTTCTGCACGGATGCGGGGACGAGGGCGACCCCGATACCGCCTGCGACGAGGCCGACGATGGTCTGCATGAGCCACACGTCTTTCTGGACCGCGTTCGGTGTGAAGCCAGCCTGCCTGCACGCCGTGGTGACCTGCCCGTACAGTCCGGGAACCCGCCGGTAGCGCGCGGGCAGGATGAACGGCTCGTCGGCGAGGGAGGTGAGATCCACCCGTTCCTCGGAGGACAGGGGATGTTTGGCCGGTAACGCGAGGACGAGCGGCTCGCGCGAGACGCACTCCACTTCGAGCGAAGGGTCTTCGAGCGGCAGATAGAGGAAACCGGCGTCGATCTGCCCTTCGTGCAGCCGCTGGACTATGAGGTCGGGGCGCATCTCGCGCAGGAGGAGATCCACATCGGGATACCTCTCCCCGAAGTTGCTCAGGATGGGCGGCAGCAACTCATCCGAGGAAGAAGGCACGAACCCGAGCGTGAGACGCCCGGCCTCGCCGTGGCCCACGCGCCGGACCATCCCCTCGGTCCCTTCGACCAGCGTGAAGATTCGCCGCGCCTCTTCAAGCAGAAGCTCCCCGGCCTCCGTGGTCTGCACGCCCCGGCTCGACCGCTCGAATAGCTGCACGCCAAGCTCCTCTTCGAGCTTCTTGATCTGGCTGCTCAACGGCGGCTGCGCCATGTGCAACCTCCGCGCTGCCCGGCTGAAACTCGACTCCTCAGCCACAGGCCCGGCAGGATCAACGAAGGAAGGTGGCCCAGAGCTTCACTGGCCACCTTCCCTGGCACTTCGAGCCACACGAAATCTGGAGACGATTTGCGCGCTGCCGCGGAAATAGGGATGGATCACCCAACGATGCTGGATGTCTCACCACCCGAGATGGTCCGTAGCGCCAGCGAGGTGGGCTTCGACGCCGTGGGCCTGCGCGTCCGGGTCGCCTCCCCGACTGTGGAACCCTGGCCCATGGATGCTGGCTCCCCGTGCTACGGGAGACCCTGCGGCGCCTGGAAGCCACAGGTGTTCGGGTGCTCGATGTGGAGGTCGCGCGTATCGGCCCAGATACCTCGCGTGACGACTACCTGGGCATTCGCGAAGCCGGTGCTGAACTCGGCGCACGTTATCTGACAGTCAACGGAGGCGACCCCGAGACCGGGCGCGCGGCTGAGACCTTCGCGACGCTCGTCGCCGACGCCAGGCCCTATGGCATCAGGCCCCTAATAGAGCATGTTCCTTATACACAGGTCTCGAACCTCGATGAAGCAGTCCGCATAGCCGAACGCTCGGATGGCGGGGAGTTCTGCTAGACGCCCTCCACTTCCAGCGATACGGCGGAACCCTGGAGGATCTGCGCTCCACGAGCCCGGAGCTCTTCGGCTACGTGCAACTGTGCGACGCTCCGATGGCGCCCCCGAGTGGCTTGCCGAGTCCCTCGGAATTGCCGCGCGGGCAGTCAACGGACGGCACAGACCTGCAACTGGAGAGTCGGGCGATGCGCCTCCTGCCGGGAGACGGGGAGTTGTCGCTGCGTAAGATCCTCGCGGTCATGCCGGAAGGGATACCCGTGAGCGTGGAGGCTCCCGTACTGCCGTTGCGCCGGGACCACAGTCCTATCGAGTTTGCCAGGCTCGCCCGGCGGGCGGTCGAGGCCGTTCTCTCGGCGGCTTCAGCCAGTCCAGAATCTCGAGCATGCCTATGACCGGCGGGACGCCGGGATGGGAAAGGGCATGCCCCATATAATGGCCCGCGTTGTGCGGAAAATGGACGAGTCGGTGAGGAAGTGGTGCGATGATAAGCGGTAAGACGCGGCTTGTGGCCCTGATCGGGCGTCCCGTCGGCCACAGCCTGAGCCCGGCGATGCACAATGCCTCATTTGCGGCGGAGGGGTTGGATTTCGTCTACGTCGCGCTCGACGTCGAACCGGAGGACGTGCCCGAGGCGGTTCGGGGGGCGGCGGCCCTCGGGCTACGGGGATTCAACGTCACCATGCCCCACAAACGGACGGTGTTCCCGCTCATGGATGAGCTGGACGAGAGCGCCAGGGTCTCAGGGGCTGTCAACACGGTGGTGATCGAAGGCCAGAGGCTCAGCGGTCATAACACCGACGGCTTCGGCCTCGTGGAGGCCTGCAAGGAAGCCGGAGCCGGGCTTGCGGGCCGGTGGGTACTGCTCCTTGGCGCAGGAGGCGCGGCGGCCTCCATCGCCGTCGCGTTCTGCGACGAGGGAATAGAAGAACTATGTATCGTGAACCGCAGCGTCGAACACGGCGAGCGGCTCTCGCGGAAACTACGCGACGCGGGAAAGAAGACCAGGATCGAGGTCCACCCCCCTGAATTCATGAACGAAGCGTTCTCCGACGACCCGGTGATCGTGAACGCCACGCCGCTGGGCATGAGGGAGGATGATCCCCTGCCACTACCCCCCGAGCGGCTTGATGAGAACACCACGATGGTCGATGCAGTCTACCGCCCAGGCGTGGAGACGGCGGTAATCCGGGAGGCCCGCCAGCGTGGCGCCCGTGTCGTCACCGGCGAACGGATGCTGCTCTACCAGGGCGTGCTGGCGCAGAAACTCTGGACCGGACGCCAGCCCAACGTCCGCGCGATGGCCTCCGCCCTGACGCGGTAATTCCCGCGCTGCACGGCTTCATTGGTCTCTCTGTCCGAGTCTTGTTTTTCGGCGGACCTTGACTTGACGAAAGCGGCGAGACGCTCCCTGAGACCCGATGCCAGGGCGCGGGCCATCCCGTCGGCGGACCCGCAGATGACCATGCCTGACGGTATCGCGATGGTTAGCAGCGGAACCTGCGTCTCCTCGTAGTACATGTACCCGGCCTCGCCGTGGCCCTGGGCCGTGAGGATATTCCCCAGGGAGTCGGTGGAGAGCGACGACCACTCGAATGGGATCACGCTGGCAAACGTGAGGTATTCGGCGAACAGGAAATGCTTGGGCAACTCCGTGCTGGAATGCTGGGTCTCTTCTACGAAGCCCTCGTGGAACTTCTGCAAGAACTCCTCGACGTTCTCGGAGACCAGGCACGCGGCGAGGCTCTTGGTGACGCCCCCGAACGGGACGTCGGCGACCCGCCACAAGCCGAGAGATCCGAACGGCTCATCCCTGCCGCGATACAGGTAGTCTTCGCCGCCAAGAGAGCGGGCCGGCACGGTCACGACGTGCGCGGAGAGGCCCGACTCCACATCTGACACGGTGATCTCATAGGTTCTCACGATATTGCGGGCCGTCTGGAATCCATGCCAATGCTCCATGACCCAAGTATCTTCCATGCCTCCGCCTTCTGTCCACACCATTCCACGTGGATATACCAATGAAATATACCGAACATAATAAATTGGTATTGGATATATAGCGGGATGGCGTTCAGAATACCGTGTGAGGAAAGTACGGGGAAAGGGGCGTAGATGTATGGGGCAGCGGTTGGTGAGCAGGGGGCAGCGTCGCGCTGGGTGGTGATCCTGTGCTGGGTTGCTGTTGCGCTCGACGGTTTTGATCTCGTGGTGCTCGGGGCGGTGACGCCCGCGCTTCTCGAATATCAGGAATGGGGGCTGACGGCACCACAGATAGGCGTCATCACCTCGTACGGGCTGTTCGGAATGCTGATCGGGGCTCTCGGTATCGGGACGCTTGCCGATGTGATCGGGCGCAGATCATGCATCCTAATTAGCGTCGTCAGCTTCTCCGTGTTCACGGCGCTGCTCGCCTTCGCGCCGTCGCCCGGGATATTCGGGCTCTTCCGATTTCTGGCGGGGCTGGGTTTGGGAGGTCTGATCCCGACAGCGGCCACGATGGTATCCGAGTTTGCGCGTATGCGGCGAGGCAGTTCGTCAATCACGTTCATGATGACCGGCTACCACGTTGGCGGCGTGCTCACGGCGCTGTTCGCCATCCCCATCCTGCCCTTGCTCGGCTGGCGCGCGATGTTCGTGATCGGTACTCTTCCAGCCATCGCGCTGGTGCCCCTGATGCTTCGCAACCTGCCCGAGTCGACGAGCTTCCTCGTCGCCCGTGGCCGCAGGGCAGAGGCCGAAGAGCTTGCTTCCCAATATGGGATCTCTCTCGAACCGGAAGGAGTCCGCGAGGTCCAGACCGAGGAACGGGCCTCCGAGGGTGGCAGGTTCGGGGCGTTGAAGACTCTGTTCTCCGGCGGGTATCTGCTGGCGACGCTCGCGTTCTGGGTAGCATCGTTCATGGGGCTTTTGCTAGTCTACGGGCTCAACCAGTGGCTGCCCACGATCATGCGCGACGCCGGATACGCCCTGGGCGCGGCCCTTGCGTTCCTGCTGGTGCTCAACGTGGGGGCCGTGATCGGCCTTCTCGTTGCCGGACCCGTCGCCGACCGTTACGGCTCGAAGGTCGCCTGCGCTGGTTGGTTCGCGCTCGCCGCAGTCTTCCTGTTTCTCCTCAGTGTTCCGTTGCCGCTGCCCCTGACGTACATCGTTGTCCTCGTCACGGGCTTCTTCGTGTTCAGCGCACAGGTTCTCCTCTACGCCTACGTAAGCAAGCACTACCCCACGAGCGGGCGCGGCACGGCACTCGGATGGGCAGCCGGGATAGGCAGGATCGGGGCGATCTGCGGTCCCATCTTCGGCGGGATGCTGCTCGGGGCCGGGCTCGCCGTGCCCTGGGGCTTCTACGCCTTCGCCGCCGTCGGGCTGCTCGGCTCCATATTCATAGCCGTCGTGCCCCGCTCTCCGGCAGAGGTTGTCAGGGAGACTTCGGCTTCGCCCGAGGCTGCTCGATAGAATAATGTGCCGGGGAAGGGTGAAAGTCTCGGGATGGGAGGAGCCATGCGAACCCAGGTAGGCATCGTGGGAGGCGGGCCGGCGGGACTCATGCTCTCGCACCTACTCCACTTGCGGGGGATCGAGTCCGTAGTGATCGAGCTTCGCAGCCGCGACGAACTGGAGTCCGAGATACGGGCTGGCGTGCTCGAGCAGGGGACCGTGGACCTGCTGAACGCCGCGGGCGTCGGAGACAGGATGCGCGAGGAGGGCGCCGTCCATCACGGCGTGAACCTCCAGTTCGACGGACGCCGCGAGCGCATAGACTTCGAAGATCTCACGGGGCGTGCCATCACGGTCTACGGCCAGCACGAGGTGGTCAAAGATCTCATCCAGGCCCGCCTCGACGCCGGAGGTCAGATCCTCTTCGAGTCGGCGGCTACTGGCCTGGGCGACCTGGATTCAGATAAGCCGAACATCCGATTCCGCCGGGACGCGAAGCTCGAAGGCGGGAAGATCCGATTCCACGGCAACGCGGGGGAAGAGGAACTCGTCTGCGATCACATCGTTGGGTGCGACGGTTTCTTCGGGGTCAGCCGGAAAGCTGTTCCAGACGGCGTCAGGAGAGAGTACACGCGGACGTACCCGTTCGGGTGGTTCGGCATCCTGGTTGAGGGTCCGCGCTCGACGGAGGAGTTGATCTACAACCTGCACGAACGCGGCTTCGCCCTTGTCAGCACCCGCTCACCCGAGATACAACGTCTCTATTTCCAGTGTGACCCGAATGACGAGGTCGCCAACTGGCCGGACGAACGCATCTGGGAGGAGATGCACGCCCGCCTCGACACCGAGAACTGGACTCTCAAAGAGGGCAACATAATCCACAAGAGCATCGTCCAGATGCGATCCTTCGTCACGGAGCCGATGCAGTACGGACGGCTCTTCCTCGCCGGGGACGCCGCCCACATCGTCCCGCCAACCGGCGCGAAGGGGATGAACCTTGCCCTCGCGGACGTGCGCGTGCTGGCGCGTGGGTTGGCGGATTTCCACGAGTCCGGTCATACGGATCTGCTCGAACGGTACACGGAGTTGTGCCTGGATCGTGTATGGAAAGCTAGCCGCTTCTCGTGGTGGATGACCTCGATGCTGCACCGCTTCGAGGAGGACAACGCCTTCCAGCACCGCGTACAGGTCGCGGAACTCGACTACGTCACCTCGTCACGGGCCGCAGCCACCACGCTTGCTGAAAACTACGTCGGATTGCCCATAGATCCAGCCTTCGAAATACCAGGCGAAGATCCGGAGCGGGCGGCGCACTATTGATGGTGATGGACTGGGAAGTAGGTCACCTTATCGTGAGCATTTTGCAAACCGACGGGGGTCCCGTATATGAGTGAGATCGGAGAGGCCGCGAAGGTGGTGGGGCTGCGCGAAGCGGTCGCTGAGATAGTGCGCGACGGCGATTCGGTCGCGCTCGAAGGGTTCACGCACCTCATACCGAGCGCCGCCGGGCATGAGATCATCCGTCAGGAGAAGCGGGATCTCACGCTCATAAGGATGACGCCTGATCTCATCTACGACCAGATGATAGGGATGGGATGCGCCAGTAAGCTCGTCTTTTCCTGGGGCGGTAATCCGGGCGTCGGCTCCCTCCACCGCTTCCGCGACGCCATCGAGAACGGTTGGCCGAACCACCTGGAGATCGAAGAACATTCTCACGCGGGCATGGCAAACCGATACGTGGCTGGAGCGTCCAACCTCCCATTCGCCGTCATGCGCGGGTACGTCGGCACGGATCTCCCGAGAGTCACGAGCACCATCAAGCCCATAACCTGCCCGTTTACCGGGGAGGAGCTTATGGCTGTTCCGGCGCTGAACCCTGACGTTGCGATCATCCACGCCCAACAGGCTGACCTGCGGGGGAACGTTGCGCTCTGGGGCATCACGGGTATCCAGAAGGAGGCTGCGCTCTCGGCGCGGCGCGTGATCGTCACGGTCGAGGAGGTCGTGGACGAGTTCGTGCCGCAGCCGTTCGGGATCGTGCTTCCGTCCGTCGCCGTGGATGCCGTAGCCGTCGAGCCACGCGGTTCCCATCCATCCTACGCCGACGATTACTACGACCGGGATAACGTCTTCTACGCGGCTTGGGATCCCATAGCGCGCGACAGGGAGAAGTTCCGGGGGTGGATGGAGCGGCACGTCCTCGGGGTAGAAACGTTCACCGAACACCTGCGGAGCATCGACAAAGAATAGGCGCTGAGTTGATCCAGATTGTGACAAGGAAGGGAGGAAGACCGATTGCAGAGTAGCGCGGATGACAGGCAAGTGGACGGTGTGCCGGTGATCGTTCGTCCCGGTGAAGGGCAACGGGTTGGTAACGTCGAGTTCCTCGCCAGAACGAGAGACACGCCGCGCTTCAACTTCGGGATTATCGAGATGGCCCCGGGACGCGAGATGGAAGCACACGTCCACGAAGATGAAGATGACTCGTTCTACATCCTCGAAGGCGAGATGAAGTTCCTCTTCGGTGGGGAGGAAGTACCGGACTTCGCCGGGACTTTCGTGCTGGTGCCGCCGGGGCTGTCGCACGGCTTCAAGAACGAGGGAAACATACCGGTTCGTATGCTCAACATACATGCGCCGGCCGGCTTCGACCGGCGCATCGGCCTGCGGGACTGAACGTATCGCCTTGCGTGGGATCGTACGGGAGAAATTCCGGGGTTGAATGGAGCAGCACGCGATCGGGGTAGGAACGGTCACAGACCGTCTCAGTAGCTACCGACAGAGAGGAAGCATTGCGTTGACCGGGACCGTCGAGAGAGACTCGTACACCACGGACGAGATGATGACCGTCGCAGCCTCCAGGGAGTTGCGTGACGGCGTGGTCTGCTTCGTCGGCATCGGCCTCCCGAGCGAGGCTGCGAACCTCGCGCGTGCCACCCACGCCCCCGATTGTTTTCTGGTCTACGAATCAGGCACCCTTGGCGCGAAGCCAGACGTGTTGCCGCTCTCCATCGGCGATGGTGTCCTGGCCGAGCACGCTGACTCCGTTGTTTCCGTGCTCGAGGTTTTCAACTACTGGCTCCAGGCTGGCCGCGTTGACGTGGGGTTTCTCGGCGCGGCCCAGATCGACCGCTTCGGCAACATCAACACAACAGTGATCGGGCCATACGATGATCCAAAAGTAAGGCTTCCGGGAGCAGGCGGCGCGCCGGAGATCGCCGCTTCCGCGAAGGAGGTCATAGTGATGCTCCGCCACTCGCCCCGCGCCTTCGTCGAGGAACTGTCCTTCGTGACCTCCGTCGGCTACCGGCACGGCGGCGACTCCCGCAAGGAGCTGGGATACTCCGGCAACGGACCTTCGGTCATCATCACCGACCTCGGCGTGCTGCGCCCCGACCCCGAGACGAAGGAGTTCACCCTGACAGCCCTCCATCCCGGCAGGACCGTGGACGAAGCCAGCGAGGCAACGGGCTGGGATCTCAAAGTGTCGGATGGGGTGGAGACAACCGGTGCGCCGACGGACGAAGAGCTGCGTGTCCTGCGTGAACTGCGCGAGAGGACGGAGCGGGCGAGGGGAGGGCAGAGGGCATGAACTCTGGGCGAACCGTTCGTGAAGCCTGGATCGTGGGCGCCGTCCGTACCCCGGTCGGGAGGCACGGCGGCGCGCTCTCCGCCGTCAGGCCAGACGACCTCGGCGCAGTCGTGCTCAAGGCGCTCGTCGAGAGGGTCGGAATACCGCCGGACGAGGTTGAGGACGTGTACTTCGGCTGCGCCAATCAGGCTGGCGAGGACAACCGCGACGTGGCAAGGATGTCGCTGCTCCTCGCCGGATTCCCGGAGATCGTCGCTGGCGCGACAGTAAACCGGCTATGCGGCTCGGGCCTGGAGGCCGTTGCGAACGCGGCCCGAGCCGTGATGCTCGGCGAGGCCGACGTGTACGTGGGGGGGGCGTAGAGTCCATGAGCCGCGCGCCCTGGGCGGTCGGCAAGCCGGAGCGCGGTTTCGCCACAGGACCAAGCACCATGTACGACACGTCCCTCGGATGGCGCTTCGTCAACCCGAAGATGGAGGCGATGGACCATACCGACCCGCTCGGACAGACCGCCGAGAACCTCGCCGACGAGCGTTTCTTCCCGCCCGACGAGGGGGAGCCCGAGGAGCTCGCCGCTTCGTACGACATCTCGCGCGAAGCCCAGGACAGGTTCGCCCTCCTTAGCCACGAGAAGGCCGTGGCCGCGCAGGACGGGAAACGGTTCAGGGATGAGATCACACCTGTCACCGTGAAGACCCGGAAGTCCGAAACCGTGATCGAGGCGGACGAAAGCCCCCGCCGCGACACCTCGCTTGAGAAACTGGGGAAGCTGAAACCGGCGTTCAAGAAGGACGGGAGCGTCACCGCTGGCAACTCCAGCTCCCTGAACGATGGGGCTGCTGCGGTGATGGTCGTGTCAGCAGATTATGCCCGAGCCAATGGACTCGAACCGCTGGCGCGGATACGGAGCATGGCTACGGCTGGCGTCCCGCCACGGGTGATGGGCATAGGCCCCGTCCCTGCCACGCGGAAGGCGTTGGACCGGGCTGGTATCTCGCTCGGAGACATCGGTCTAATCGAGTTGAACGAGGCTTTCGCGGCCCAGAGCCTCGCCGTGTTGCACGAGTGGCGCATGGACGCGGAGGACGAACGCCTCAACCCGAACGGCGGGGCAATCGCGATAGGCCACCCTCTCGGATGCTCGGGCGCCCGCATCCTGACGACGCTCCTGCACGAGATGCGGCGGCGCGAGAACGTCAGGTTCGGGCTCGCCACCATGTGCATCGGCGTCGGGCAGGGGATAGCGATGGTCGTCGAAAAAGTGGAGGACGCGGCATGAGCGAAGAACGCACGATGCGCCAGAACGATGGAATCATCGGCTACCAACGTGACCACGAGAGCCAGCCGCCTTATCTATATCCAGCATATAAATCAACACGCCTGCGGGCGCCTGACAGGCCGCTTGTGATTCTGCCGCACACGCTCTCTGAGGTTACGGGGCCCGCCTTTGGTCACGGGAAGGTTGGGCCGCTGGACAATGACCTTACGCGCCAGCACGACGGCGAGCCGCTGGGGGAGAGGATCATCGTCTCGGGACGCGTCCTCGACGGCGACGGAAGGCCGGTGCGGAACAGCCTGATCGAGGTGTGGCAGGCGAACGCCGCCGGACGCTACACCCACCACGCAGACCGTCATCCCGCCCCGCTCGATCCGAACTTCTCCGGTGCGGGACGTTGTCTCACTGACGGCGACGGCCGCTACCGATTCGTGACGGTCAAGCCTGGCGCGTACCCGTGGAAGAACCACGATAACGCCTGGCGCCCGGCCCACATCCACTTCTCCCTGTTCGGGCCAGCGTTCGCCGCGCGCCTCGTGACCCAGATGTACTTCCCAGGAGATCCCCTCTTCGACCAGGACCCGATCTTCCAGTCCGTCAACGACTCAAAAGCTAGGGAACGCATGATCTCACGCTTCGACCTCGAAACCACAGAACCAGAGTGGGCGCTGGCCTACAACTTCGACATCGTCCTGCGCGGCAGGGAATCCACCCCGATGGAGAACCACAGGTGACGCTCGAGCCCACTCCTTCCCAGACCGTCGGCCCGTTCTTCCACGACGCGCTGCTGGCCGCAGACTGGACGCGGCTGATGGACCCGGATCATCCTTCCGCCGTCCACATATCGGGCACGGTGTGTGACGGAGAGGGAGAGCCCGTCCCTGACGCCATGCTGGAGATCTGGCAGGCCGACCCCGAAGGCCGCTTTGCGCGATCCGGCGACGAATTCTCCGGCTTCGGACGCTGTGGCACCGACGCCGAAGGGCGTTTCGAGTTCGTCACAGTCAAGCCCGGTCCAGTCCTCGGACCCGATGGGGGATCCCAGGCTCCGCACATAGCCGTCTCGGTCTTCGCGAGGGGGCTCCTCAAGCGCCTCGTCACACGCATCTACTTCCCCGAGGAGGAGGCAGCGAACGCCGACGATCCGGTGCTCGCGTCCGTCGAAGACCCGGACCTTCGGGATACGCTCGTGGCTCGTGCGCGAGATGGCGGCTACGTGTTCGACGTACATTTGCAAGGCCAGAGACAGACAGTTTTCTTCGATGTCTGAAGAGCTTTTCGCCCCGATCTTCGTCCCCAATAAGATTCGAGAGGCGGTCGGCGGGCGCGCGTGGCTGCAGGCGATGCTCGACGCGGAGCGGGCTCTGGCGCTCGCCGAAGCGCGGATTGGCCTGATCCCACCCGAAGCCGCGGAGGCCATCGCGGGATGCTGTGACGCGGATCGCTTCGACGTGGTGGAGATCGGGCACTCTGGCCGCGCTTCGGGCAACCCGGTGCCAGCACTAGTCAAGGTCCTGACCGACGCCGTCTCCGAAGTGTCAGAAGATGCCGCCCGCCACGTCCATAAGGGCGCCACTAGCCAGGACATTATGGATACCGCCGCGATGCTCGTCTCCCGGCGGGTGCTCGACCTGGTCCTGGCCGAGCTAGACGGCCTTGCCGCCGCCTGCGCCAGCCTCGCTGAAGAGCATCGGACCACACTCATGGCCGGCCGCACGCTGATGCAGCAGGCCCTCCCGACCACGTTCGGGCTCAAAGCCGCCGGGTGGCTCGTCTCTCTCCTCGAAGCCAGGCGGAGGTTGCGGATGGTGCGCGACGAAGGGCTCGCCGTGCAGCTCGGCGGCGCTGCGGGAACGCTCGCCTCGCTCGGTTCTTCGGGCATCGAGGTATTGCGTGCGTTTGCTGATGAACTTGGCCTCGCAGAGCCGGTCGTCCCGTGGCATACGGCGCGGTTTCGGGTGGCTGATCTGGGAAGCGCGTTGTCGCTGGCGGCTGGGACGGCGCACAAGATCGCGCTCGATGTCATTCTCATGTCCCAGACCGAGGTGGGGGAGGTTGCCGAGCCTTCCGGCGGCGGGCGCGGTGGCTCGTCCACCCTGCCGCACAAGCGCAACCCGGTCGGGTCCGTCATCGCCACTGCGTGCGCCCGCCGGGTCTATCCGCTCGCCGTGGCCCTCCAATCTGCGATGGCGCAGGAGCACGAGAGGGCAGCGGGAGCATGGCATTCGGAGTGGGATACCTTGGGCGAAACGCTTGCCCTGACCGGTGGCGCGGTGGCCTCGATGCGCGAGACGCTCGAAGGGATCGAGGTTCATACTGAACGCATGAAGGAGAACCTGGGCATCACTGACGGTTTGATCCTCGCCGAGCGCGTCACGACGGTCGCCGCTGAGAAGATCGGACGTCTTGAGGCCCACGAACTGGTGCAGGCTGCCTCGCACCGGGCCGTCGAGAGTGGTAGATCGCTGCGGGAGGAACTGGCGGATGAGCCGGGATTGCGGGATGCTCTGTCCGAAGAGGATCTGGATGCCGCGCTCGATCCGGAGGGCTATCTCGGATCTGCTGAGGCGTTCGTGGATCGGGCGCTGGAACTCTATCGCAAGGAGGGGCTGGGATGACGGAGCAAGAAACGGCGAAACTTCACCACGAGATCGAAGGTCCGGAGGACGCGCCCGTGCTCGTGCTGGCCAACTCGCTCGGCACGACGCTCGGGATGTGGGACGATCAGGCGCCCACGTTCTCTGAGCGCTTCAAGCTGGTGCGTTTCGATAATCGCGGGCATGGCAAATCTTCCGTTCCGGAGGCACCCTATGCCATCGAGGATCTCGGACGCGATGCGCTGGCGATGCTGGACGAACTTGGGATCGAACGCTTCTCTTTCTGCGGCCTCTCCATCGGGGGGATGACGGGGATGTGGCTCGCTAGCGAGGTTCCAGAGCGCGTCGAACGGCTGGTGCTCTGTTGTACGTCGGCATTGCTCGGGCCGAGGGAGACGTGGGACGAGAGGATCTCGGTGTCCATGAGCGACGGCGTCGGCGCGCTCGAAGATGGTGCGCTCGACCGCTGGTTCACGCCGCAGTTCCGGGCCTCGCGGCCAGAGACTATGGAACGCATAGGCAAGGATCTGCGTGAAACGCCAGCCGAAGGCTACGCCGGATGCTGTGCTGCGATCCGGGATATGGATCTGCGTGACAGGCTCGGGAGCATACAGGCGCCGACGCTCATCATCTCCGGCTCCGACGACCCGGCCACCCCGCCAGACCACGGCAAATTCGTCCACGGGGGGATCTCCGGCTCCGAGTTCGTAGTGGTCGAGCCCGCTGCGC
>JACDAR010000106.1 GCA_013695335.1 Rubrobacter sp. | reverse complement strand
TACCTCGGCGCCACGAAGGTGCCAGGCTTCCGCAACATGGCGGACCCTGCCGAGGACGGCGACCCTGACCACTACTCCGAGCGCTACACAGGCAAGGCGGACAACGGTGGTGTCCACACCAACAGCGGCATCCCCAACCACGCCTACTACCTCGCCGTCAACGGCGGCAGGAACGCAGGGGAGAAGCGCGGCCATCCCCACACCGGCCCGAGGGTGACCGGCATCGGTCTCGCTGACGCGGAGCAGGTCTTCTACACCGGCTTCACCAGCCTGCCATCCAGGGCAACCATGTCCGATGCGCGTCAGGCGACGGTGGCGGCGGCAGTCGCCCTCTACGGCCCCGACTCCCAGCAGGCGGCTTCGACCAGCGACGCCTGGGAAGCCGTGGGCGTGCAGTAGAAACAACCAACAGGCAAGACGAAAGCCGCGAGGGGCTCTCCGATCCGGGGGGCCCCTCTTCGTGTCCCTGTCCGGGAAATCCCGCAGGACTATAATGGGCGCTTCAGGGAGAAGGGAAACTCCGAGGGAGCGTGGTGATGCTTGCCAAAGACGATCTGCTCGACAGGGTTGTTGAAAGGGTAAAGGAGTTGTTGCCGGAGGACCGGGCGCCGCAGGCCGAAGAGTTCGTCCGGCGGTACTACTCGTGGATTCCGCGCGAGGATCTTGCCGACCGCTCGCCGGTTGACCTGTACGGTGCAGCGGTCTCGCATTTCGGGTTCGCCCACCAGCGTTCTCCCGGCGAGGCTAAGGTAAGGGTCTACAATCCCCGCTTCGAGGAGCACGGCTGGCAATCAACCCACACGGTCTTGGAGATCGTCACGGACGACATGCCTTTCCTCGTAGACTCCTTACGAATGGAGGTAAACAATCGCGGCTACGCCATCCACCTGATGCTCCATCCCATCATGAAGGTGAGGCGCGACGACGAAGGGAAGCTCCAAGAGATACTTCCCCTCGACTCCGAGGACGAAGTCTCCGAATCCGTGATCCACACCGAAGTAGACAGGCAGACGGAGCCTGACGTACTCGAAGAACTGCGGGCTGGCATCGAACGCATCCTGACGCAGGTCCGCGCCTCCGTCGAGGATTGGCCCACGATGCTGGAGAAGGTGGGCGACCTGGTCTCGGACTACGACGAGAACCCGCCGCCCATCGAGGACGAGGACCTCGCCGAGGGGCGGGCTTTTTTCGAGTGGATCTCGGACAACAACTTCACGTTCCTCGGGTACCGCGAGTACGAACTCTCCACCGAGAACGGCGAGGACTCCCTTGTGGCAAAAGCGGACACGGGCCTCGGCATCCTGCGCCAGACCGGAGATAAGCCGGTGTCACGCAGCTTCTCGCGCCTGCCCCCAGAGGTGAGAAGGCGCGCCCGCACGCCGAACCTCTTGATCCTCACGAAAGCCAACACCCGCTCCATCATCCATCGCCCCTCGTACATGGACTACGTGGGCGTCAAGAAGTTCGACGCGAACGGCGAGGTCGCTGGCGAGCGGCGGTTCCTCGGGCTTTACACGTTCACCGCGTACAGCATGAGCGCCTTCGACATCCCCATCGTGCGCCGCAAGGCCCGCTACGTGCTGGAACGAGCAGGTTTCCCAGAGGGCAGCCATAATGAGAAAGATCTCGTCGAGATCCTTGAGACGTACCCGCGCGACGAGCTGTTCCAGATCTCCCGCGAAGAGCTATTCGACATAGCGATGGGCATTCTTCACCTGCAGGAACGCCAGCGCGTCAGGCTCTTCGTGCGCCGCGACACCTACGGCCGCTTCTTCTCGTGCCTGGTCTTCGTGCCGCGCGACAGGTACAACACGGAGATCCGGCAGCGGATGCAGAAGATACTGCTCTCAGCATTTGGCGGCGCGAGCGTGGAGTTTAACGTCAGGCTCTCCGAATCCGTGCTCGCCAGGCTTCACTTCACGATCTACACCGGCCCGGACGGAGCCCCCGACTACGACGAGAACGAGGTCGAGGGGCGCATAGCCGAGGCCGCCCGCTCTTGGACTGACGACCTGTACGGCGCGCTGGTAGAGGGCTTCGGCGAGGAGGTCGGAACGGAGCACTTCCGTAAGTACCGCGACGCCTTCCCGCCGGGATACCGCGCAGGCTTCCTCGCCCGCACGGCGGTCTCCGACATCCGCAGCATCGAGGCGCTTTCGTCAGAGGATGATATCGGGATGAGCCTCTACCATCCGCTGGAAGAGGATGACGACTTCCTCGGCTTCAAGCTGTTCAGGGAGGGGGAGCAGATCTCCCTCTCCAGCGTCCTCCCGCTGCTCGAAGACATGGGCGTTCAGGTGGTTGACGAGCGTCCACATCGCATTGAGGCGG
>JACDAR010000102.1 GCA_013695335.1 Rubrobacter sp. | reverse complement strand
AGCCTGCGTGCCACGTCTTCTGAGGCAAGTGGTTTTCCATTCTCCCTGTCGAGGGCCACTACATGCGCCCCGGATGGCAGGCGCTTCATTATTCGTTCGGCCTCGGTTGAGAGAACCTCGTCCCGGCTGCGGCGGTTCATGTCTTCTTCTGCTACCTCGATGACCTCGACCGGGAAGTAGCGGCGCAGGCGTTTCAGGTAGTCATCCGAGCCTTCGGAGGGCCAGCCCTTGAGGCGGCCCACTGCGATTATGGTGCAACGTCGGATCACTCGAAGCCGAAGAGTTGCCTGCCCCCGGTTTCGCCCTCGCCGTAGCGGTATGCGTACTCTGGATCGGCCAGCGGTTCTCCCACCTCGATCCACGGCGTCGGATGCCCGGCAAGCGCGGCCTTCACCCTGATCCCGCCGTGCCCAACCTCCCTGAGCACGCTGGTCACGGTACCTGTTGCGCGGGCCGTCGAGTTGTTGGTCTTCGAAAGGTGGGCGAGAACCAGATCCTTGAGCCCGTGCGGCGCAAGCTCGCGCGCCACCTCAGTCGCCTGCCGGTTGGAGAGATGTCCCTTGCCAGACATGATCCGGCGTTTCAGGTCAGCCGGATACGGCCCCCGGCGCAGCCAGTCAAGGTCGTGGTTGGCTTCGAGGACCATCGCTTCGACGCCCTTCATCCACCGCATCACCCCGGCGGTCGCCTCACCCAAATCCGTCGCAACGACCATTGATCTTTCGCCTTCGGACAGTCTGATCCCATATGTCCGCGAATCATGCGGAACCTCGAAAAATTCAGCGTCCAGACCGCCGACTCGCAACTTCTCACCGCCTTCGACCAACTCCGCGCCTAATCTCTCTCCAACGCCGGGCGCCGCGTATACGGCGACGCCGAGCTGGCGTACCAGGGAACGGATGCCCGAGGTGTGATCGCTGTGCCCGTGCGTGACGAGCACGGCCTGCACGTCATCCAGTCTACGTCCGATACGGCCAAGCAAAGCCCGGATGCGTCCGCAAGAGAGGCCAGCGTCCACGAGCAAGCCAACGCCGTCAGCCTCCACATACGTTGCGTTGCCCGAGCTACCGCTCGAAAGTACGCTAAACCGCAAGCTCATTCATCCGCTTTCCAGGGTTCACGAAATCCCGAAGATCTTCTTCCTGCGGATGTTAGCACGGCGACCGCGCGCCGCCACCGGTGAGTTACGCGTCTGACTCGACAAGCTCTCCCTGGATGATGAGGCGATCCTTGTAGTCTGGAAGGGTGCAAGTCTGGAGTGAGATCATGGACTTCCCCTCCACCGCGTTCATTACGTCCACGTTCTCGGGGCCGACGACCTTCTGGTCGGTGACGCGGTATGTAAACTTCCTGCCGCTGGAGTCGTGGAGCAGAATTTCATCTCCCTTCTCCAACCAGTCCAGGTGGAAGAACACGTAGTACGAATCCGTGTTCGGGAAGCCGATCCTATGTCCCGCTATGAAGGCGTTGGCCCCCTTCTGCCAGGGATATCCCGTAGCCGGGATGTGAACCGTGCCGTCGTGGAGCTTGTCTTCCGAGAGGCTGTCGAAGACCGGAATCCTTTTCAGCTCCAGCTTCGGGATGGTCAGATAGAGAGTCTTGTCTTCGGGGCCGCCGGGGTCCCGCCCGAAGTTGAAAGGCTTGACCGGCGGTATGGCACCCACCGTCGGGTTCGCGGAGATCAAATCCGTCGGCGTCTCGGGATTCCCCTCCGAATAGAAGTCCCTGTACTCCGGGAACCCTCCCTCGGCATCTGGGACGACAGAGTCGGTGCTCGCCGCCCTGGCAGCCTCCGAGACGGTCACGTTGAGGGCCGCGCCCTCGGGCATCGCCGAGCCGTCCTGGTTGTAGATCTTCCACTTCTCGCGTTCCGCGTCGTAACTGATACCTACGGGATGGTCGTTGTAGACGCCTTGTCCCCCGCCCGGATTCCAGTTCTGGGTGATCGAAAGCCCGGCGTCGGGCCTTCCGTTGGCCAGTGGGTCGTCTATGTACGTGCTGCTCCCCGAGGTGTTCTCCCGCGTGGCGCGATGGATGAAAGCTTCGTCCCTGCGCGGAACGACCACCCGGAAACCGGCTCCGGCGGACACCGCGGCCAGGTCCTGGTTGAAGATCGCCCATTTCTGTTCCTCCGGCTCGTACCAGATACCGATGTTGTGGTGGTACTCGCCGTCCTCGGAGGCCTCTCCACCGGCGAACGCCGTGGCGAAGACGGCGGCGTTCGGCTCGCCGTTGATGCTCGGGTCGTCGATGTACGTGTAGTCGCCCCGGCTGTTCTCGTCGGTGGCGCGGTGGTCGAACGCGGTTTCCTCCGCCTGCTCCGCGACCTTCACGGCAACGTTCCTGGCCTCCACCACCCCGGTCTTCTCCACGTCCTCGGCTTCGGAGGCAGTGTCGGCTTCGGTTCCTCCCTGGGCCGCGCGCGTGATC
>JACDAR010000081.1 GCA_013695335.1 Rubrobacter sp. | reverse complement strand
TCCCTGATGCGAAAGGTTTGCGGGGGCCGTTCGCGTGCCTGAACGAAGCCCGCTACGGCATCATCTGGGGCTCGATGGGCGCTGCCCGTTCGTGCCTGGAGTGCGCCGTGGAATACGCGAAGGAGCGAGAGCAGTTCGGCAAGCCCATAGCCTCGTTCCAGCTCACCCAGCGCAAGCTGGTTGACATGATGCTGGAGGTCGAGAAGGGCACGCTTCTCGCGCTGCACATCGGACGGATGAAGGACGAAAGAACATTGCGTCCGGAGCAGGTATCCTTCGGCAAGCTCAACAACGTGAGGGAGGCGCTGGCCGTCGCGCGGGAGGCGCGCACCATCCTGGGTGGGAACGGCGTCACGCTGGAGTACCCGATCATGCGCCACATGAACAACCTGGAGAGCGTGCTGACCTACGAAGGGACTAGCGAGGTACACACCCTCATCCTTGGCAACGCCCTCACCGGCGTTCCAGCCTTCCGGTAGATATTCGAGAGAAAGGAGCCGTATGGTTTCGATGCAGGCAATACGGGTGGATGAGTTCGGGGAGCCTGACGTTCTCCAGTACACGGAGATCGAGCGCCCATCACCGGGGCGGGGGGAAGCCCTGA
This sequence comes from Rubrobacter sp., assembly GCA_013695335.1. Classification (GTDB taxonomy): domain Bacteria; phylum Actinomycetota; class Rubrobacteria; order Rubrobacterales; family Rubrobacteraceae; genus JACDGB01. The sequence goes on along the minus strand of JACDAR010000081.1, from coordinate 5,530 downwards.
TCGAAGTTCGCTCAATCGGCGTCAACTATGCAGACACCATGCGGCGCCGCAACCAGTATCTGGTTCCCCAGGAACTCCCTTTCGTCCCAGGCTCGGAGGTTGCAGGCGTCGTCTCCGAAGTCGGGGAGAACGTGGAGGACGTGGGCGTCGGCGACGGGGTGATGACGCTCCTCGATACTGGCGGCTATGCGCCATACGCGGTTACCGGCGCGAAGTACCTGATGCCGCTCCCCGACGACCTCGGCTTCGACGAGGCCGCCGCCGTCCCTTTGCAGGGCCTGACCGCGTACCACATCATCAAGACATCCGGGCGGCTCGCGGAGGGTGAGAGCGTGCTGGTCCACGCGGCAGCCGGGGGTGTCGGGACGCTCTCCGTGCAGGTGGCGAAGTTGCTCGGCGCAGGGAAGGTCATCGCCACGGCGAGCACGCCGGAGAAGCTGGGGTTGGCGCGGGATCTCGGGGCCGACGTTCTCATCGACTACACGGAAGAAAACTGGCCCGATCAGGTTCTTGAGGCCACGGATGGCAAAGGCGCTGATGTGATACTTGAGATGGTCGGCGCTGATTTCCCCGAGACGAACCTCTCCTGCCTGGCATCGTTCGGCAGGATGGTGGTCTTCGGTTCGGCGAGCGGCGTGCGGGGTGAGATCATCGCCGCCAACCTCATGAACGGCAACCAGACTGTCACGGGATTCTGGCTGCCGCCGGTGATGGCGCGCCCCGACCTCCTCGGCTCCAGCCTCGGGGAGATTCTCGGGTGGCTCGCTTCGGGCGAACTCCGGCTGACCATTGGCGCGAGCTATCCGCTGGAGCGGGCCGCCGAAGCCCACGCCGACCTCGAAGGCCGCAGAACGACGGGTAAAATCGTCCTGAATCCCCCGTCCACCTAGATGGGAAGCAGATGACCGAAACGCCGGGGAAATCCCCTGGCAACGGCGGCGCGCTCGCCCACGTGGAGGCCGGGACAGGGGATCTCACCGCCGTCCTGATCCACGGTAACTTCGCGGGCAAATCCTGGTGGCGCGAGCTGCTCGCGGACCCGCCCCCCGGATTACGTCTCATCGCCCCCGATCTCCCCGGCTTCGGGGAGAGCACCGGCGACCCGGATTTCACACCTTCCATACCCCGCTACGCCAGCAGCCTCGCGGGATTCCTCGACGCCTCGGGCATCAGGCGTCCCGTCCTCGTGGGCCACTCTTTCGGCGGGGCGGTCGCCGTGCAGCTTGCCCTGTCTGACCCAGAGCGGTTTCCCGCCATGTTCCTCCTGAGCCCTGCGCCCCTCACCGGACTGCGCACCCCGCGCTACGTCTATCCGAGGCTGAAGGGCTACCGCCACGACCACAGGGGGCTGCGCCGTGCGTTGCGGCGAACCATGATCACCCACGTGCCACCGTACCTCGACGAGCTGGTGCGCGAGGCGCAGATGATGCACCCTGCCAGCTTTATCGGCAACGCCCGCGAACTGTCCTCCTGGGACGTGAGCACGAAGGCCCGCTACTTCGAGAACCCCGTCCTCGTCGCCTCCGGGCGCCGAGATACGCTCGTATCCCCATCCTCAGCCAGCGCGACAGCCCACGCTTTCCCCCGTGGAAAATACTTCGACCTCGGCCACGTCGGCCACAGCCCGCAGATAGAAGCCCCGCGACTTACGAGATCCCTGCTATCACAACTCGTGGCGGTTTCCCTGGGCGGATAGTCTTGTCACGGAGGCCGTCTCCCATGCAAGACGCTTTGGGATAACCTGTAAGAAGTACTCTAAACGCGGAAAGGGGAGCGTGAAGATGGCGCAGGATCTCACCAGCAAAAAGAAAGTCGAACAGCTCACTGGCGTCTTTGCCGCGGCGCTTACGCCGATGGACGACGGGTTGAACGTGGACCACGAGGCTTTCGCAGCCAACTGCCGCCGCCTGCTTGACGCCGGATGCCACGGCCTTGGCATCTTCGGCACCACAGGAGAAGCCAACTCCCTCTCAGCCGATGAACGCATCGCGGCCCTGGAGGCTCTGGTCGCTGGCGGAATCCCGGGTGAGAGGCTACTGCCAGGCACCGGCTCCTGCGCCCTCACCGAAGCCGTGCGCCTGAGCCGCGCCGCCCTGGAAGCGGGTGCTTTAGGCGTGCTGGTTCTGCTGCCGTTCTATTACAAGGGCGTTGGCGACGACGGCTTGTTCCGGTTCTTTGCGGGCTTGATCGAACGCGTCGCGGACCCGCGCCTGCGCGTGTACCTCTACCACTTCCCGCAGATGACCGGCGTTGGCATCAGCCCCTCACTCATCGAACGTCTGCTGGAAGCGTATCCGGGTGTGATCGTCGGCACCAAAGACAGCGCTGGCGACTGGGGCCGCATAGAGGCCCTGTGCCGCGAGTTCCCCGGCTTCCGCGTCTTCGCTGGCACGGAACGCTTCCTGCTGGATACGCTGCGCCAGGACGGGGCCGGTTGCATCTCAGCCACCGTCAACGTCACCGCGCGGCAGGCCCGCCTGGTCCATGACGCCCACGTGGCTGGACGGGATGAAGAAGCTGCAGCATTGCAGAAACAACTCACCGATCTGCGGGAAACCATCGAAGCGTACCCCACCATCCCCGCGCTGAAGGGCATCATGGGACGGCTCACTGGGGAAGACGTGTGGCGCAACATCCGCCCGCCGCTCACGAACCTCGAAGAAGGGCGAGCCGACGAGCTTCTGTCACGCCTGCGAAAACTTGGGTTGCATCAGGAATAGCAGCGAGTTCGCGGGTTCTGTTCAGCCGGAACCACACGCTAACCATAGCGCTGGACGAAGGCTACTTCCCGGGATGATCGCCGCGATGGTCTTCGATCTCTGGTGAGGATTATTGGGGGTGCGCTGGTGTTGCTTCGGGCGTATCATGCCAGCGTTGCGTTGCGAGGGAAGGAGGACGAAGATGCGTGGCCAGAACGGGGCGGGACGCCCCTGGTTTCCAGACGCCACTGCCCATGATCTACCAGGGATCGAGGGCCGAATGCCCTCGCGTGGAACCCAAAGCCGCGGCGGCGCGCCCCTCGCGCTGGCGGCCACGCTCGTCCTTGCGCTAATACTCGCCTTCGTGGCGGTCGTGCTATTGCAAGGAGAGCCTGCCCGGGCGCAGACCCGGGCCACTGCCAAATACGTCAGGCTCACCTTCGATGATGGCCCGGTTCGCGGGAACACGTGCAGGGTTCTGGATGTCCTGCGCAATAAAAGGGTGAAGGCCACCTTCTTCGTAATCGGACAGCAGGCCAGATGGAACCCTGGTCTGGTGCGCCGGGCCTACAACGAAGGACACTCGGTACAGAACCACTCGTATACCCACGCCGACCTGACAACCCTATCCAACGCCGGAATAGAACGCGAACTTCGCGCCACCAACAGGGCAGTCGTGGATGCCGGAGTTCCCAGGCCGTACCGCTTTCGCCCACCGTATGGGGCCACCAACGCCAGGGTCCGTAGCATAGGAACCTCCCTTGGTTTGACCCAGACCCTCTGGACCGTTGACCCCCGAGACTGGGCTGATCCACCAGCCTCGGTAGTCTGCAGCAGGGTGCTGAACAACGTGAGGTCAGGAAGCATAGTGCTCCTGCACGACGGAACCGGGGCAAACACAGACAATGCCCTACCCTGCATCATCAACGGCTTGAGATCCAGGGGATACAGCTTCCGCAAACTCTAGCCCGCAAACCGGACTACCTACCAAAACTCGAGGCAAAGCAATGGGGCGGGATTTCTCCCGCCCCAAAAGCCTGATGCCTGAAACCTGAAGCCTCTAAATCACCGAACTCGAAGGCCCTCCGGCCACGTAAAGAGTCTCGCCGCTGATGTACGAAGCCTCGTCCGAAACGAGGAAAGCGACGACGTTTGCTATGTCGTCAACCCGTCCGAAGCGCTTGAGGGGGATGTTTTTGGCGAAGCGGTCCTTCATCTCCTCCATAGTCATACCGACGCGCTCGGCGGCCTCTTTGGTCATCTCGGTCTCGATCCAACCCGGCGCGACCGCGTTGACGTTGACGTTGAAACGACCGAGCTCCAGCGCGAGCGTGCGTGCCAGCGCCTGAAGACCGGCCTTCGCCGCAGAGTAGTTGGCCTGGCCCTTGTTGCCGAGCGCGACTATGGATGAGGTCATTACGATCTTGCCGTATTCCTGATCCACCATGTACTTCTGCGCTGCCCTGGAACAGAGGAAACTGCCCTTGAGATGCACGTCGAGCACCTTGTCCCAGTCATCCTCGCTCATCTTGAACGAGAGGTTATCCCGCAGGAGCCCCGCGTTGTTCACCAGGATGTCAACCCGTCCGAAGCGGTTGTGGATCTCCCCGAAAGCAGCCCCGACTTGCTGGGCGCTCGACACGTCGCACGCGATGGCGATTGCCTCAGCGCCAGCCGCCTCTACGGCCTCTACGGTCTCCCCACACGCCTCGGCGGAGAGATCAAGCACCGCCACGTTGGCCCCGTCCTGGGCCAGCCGAATAGCCTCAGCCGCACCGATTCCCCGGGCCGCGCCCGTCACAACCGCCACCCTTCCGCTGAGTCTTCCCACGTATCCACCTTTCTCTATACAGCTTCCGGCAACATCCATCCAGACCGCATTCGCGGCAGGGATGTTGTTAATCGGACGTGGATTGTATACGAAGAGTACCTATGTGTCTATCGTAGATAAACACAAAAGCCACCCATGTAATTCTGCACACAGATGCGTTGGATGCGTAGAAAGAGCCCCCTGTTTATGAGAGGGGGCTCGAGTTATGCGGTGTTTGCGGGCTTACGTCGCTACGTCCTGATGTAGACGCCGCCGTTGATGTCGAGTGATTGGCCCGTCATGTAGTCGGCGTCCTCGACCACGAAGCGGACGGCGCGGGCCACCTCTTCCGGCTGGCCGAAGCGGCGGAGGGGGATGGTTTTCAAGAGCTTCTCGCGGGCTTCATCGGGGATGTTGGCGACCATGTCGGTCTCTATGAAGCCTGGGCAGATGGCGTTTACCGTGATGCCATCGCGGGCGAGTTCCTGGGCTGCCGTCTTGGTGAAGCCGAGGAGGCCGGCTTTGGCGGCGGCGTAGTTGGCCTGGCCGACGTTGCCAGCTTCGCCAACGAAGGAGCTCATGTTCACGATCTTGCCGCTCCCCTGCTCCGTCATGTGCGGCAGCGCGGCGTGTACGGTATAGAAGGCGCTGTTCAAGTCCACCTGAATTACCTTGTCCCAGTCCTCCACCGAGAGCTTCTTGAGGGTCTTGTCTATGTTGATGCCCGCGTTGTTGACTAGGATGTCTATGCGCCCGAACTCTTCGATGGTCTTGTCTATTAGCGTCTGGGCCTGTTCCGGATCTGAGACGTCCGCCTGCACCACGATGGCCTCGCCGCCGTTGTTCGAGATGCTCTCGGCAGCCTCTTCCGCGGGCTCCTTGCTGCTCGAGTAGTTGATCACTACCTTCGCCCCGCCGCTGCCAAGCTCCTCGGCGATTGCGCGACCGAGTCCCCGGCTCGCGCCCGTAACGACAACCACTGCCCCATCCAAACTCGTCAAGAGTCCTCCCTTCCCGAAGT
>JACDAR010000048.1 GCA_013695335.1 Rubrobacter sp. | reverse complement strand
GGCACCAGCAGGGAGCCGAAGAAGACTACCAGGATCAGGTAGACCAACACGAGCGCCACGACGATGGAGAGGAGCAGGTTTCTAAAGCTCTCCTCGATGTCCTCTGACTCGCCCCCGGCGTTGGCAGTTACGCCTTCGGGAAGATCGAGGCCCGCAAGCGAGGAGGTGACCTCGCTGGAGACCGAGCTGGTGTCGTCGGAGGTGATGGTGCCCGTGACGGTCACGGCCCGCTCGCCGTCGGAGCGGCTGATGGCCGAGGGCGCCTGCACCTCTTGCACCTCCGCCACGTCATCCACCGTTTTGCCCGAACCGACCGGCAGGTTCCGCACGTCGTCCAGCGAGTCCACATCGCTCTCAGGCACGCCGACCGCGGCTGGCGTGTCGCCGAGCGTTATCGGCGGTCCACCGCCGAGCAGGGTGCCGAGCGTGGTCGAGAGACCCGTCGGGGAGAGCCCGGCCTTCGCGGCCTTCTCGGTGTTCACCTTCACAGCGACCTCGGGGCTCACGTCCGATATGTCGCTCTGCACGTTGGTGACTGATTTGTTCTTGTCCAGCTCGTTCACCACGGCCTCAGACGCCTTCCGCAACTCGTCCTCCGAGCCACCGAGGATGGTGATCTCGATCCCCCCTGTCGGCGGCCCCTGTTGCAGGATCTGGACCTGGAAGCCATCACCGTAGCGGTCGCGGCCCTCTTCGGCCAGCCGGGCAAGGGTCTTCTGGACGTTGGCGCTCTCCTTGACGGCTATGAAAGCCTGGGCCTGGTTCTCGGCTCGCAGTGGTTGATCCGGAGTAAAGTTATCCTCCCCGCCGATGGAGAGCTGATAACCGTCCACGCCCGGATCGTCGAGCATGAAGTCTTCGAAGGGCCTGAGCTGCTCTCCCGTCTTCCCAACAGCGGTCCCCGCTGGCAACTCTACAGTCGCCTGGAACAGCCGCTCTTCGCTCGGCGGGAAGAAGCTGACAGCGAGGAAAGGTATAGTGGCGAGCCCACCACCGAAAGCCAGCAGCGCCAGGAAGAGCACCGAAGGCCGGTGCCGGAGACCCCACCGCAATACCGGCGTGTACAGGGCGACGAGCCATCCGCCCTCCTCCCCCCCCTCGTCCTGCCGCACCGCCCGCACCGCGAGGATGGCGAGGCCAAGTATCAGGATTGCGGCCACGCCCCCCGCGGTGGCGAGGAAGACTGGCGAGCCAGTGTCCACGTTCGCTATCGCATCCTGGGCGGCGGCCGCGAGGTCGTTCAGGCGGCCGATGATCTCTGCGGGTAGCCAGGAGATCCCATCTAACAACCCGGCTCCAGCCGCGATGATGGCCCCGGCGAAGAGCGCCACGGCGATCAGCAGGACGGCAAACAGCCCCCGCGCAACGCGCCCACCCCTGCCCCTCTGCGACCGCCGTCTCTCGTAGTCCTCCAGGAAGTCGTCCCGGCGAGGCTCGGGAGTAGCTTCCCTGGCGGCCCGGCGTTTGATGAAGGTGCTGGTCAGTACTGGGATGATGGTCACGGAGACGATCAGGGAAGCGAGCAGGGCGAAGGCGACGGTGAGGGACAGCGGGAGGAAGAACTTGCTGACGATGCCGCCGACGAGCCCGAGAGGCAGGAACACGGCGGTCGTCGTGAGGGTCGATGATGTGATGGCGCTCGCTACCTCACTGGCTCCTATACGGGCCGCATCCTCCGGTTCGTAGCCCTGTTGGATGTAGCGGTACGAGTTCTCGAGGACCACGATGGCGTCGTCCACCACGCGTCCGACGGCGATGGTAAGGCCGGCGAGGGTGATGATGTTCAGGGTGAGGTTGTCCGCCCAGGAAAACAGGAGGGCGGCCAGGATCGAGGTAGGCAGCGAGACCGCCGTGACCAGGGTTGCCCGAATGCTGCGCAGGAAGACGAAGATCACCAGTATGGCGAGCACGCCCCCGATCAGGGCTTTCTCCACCAGCCCGTTGACGGAATCCTCAACGTCCTCGGCTGAGTTGAAGAGCACGTTCACCTGGTCGTCGCCGAGATCCCCCCTCACCTCCTTCAACGCCTGCGTCACACCATCGGCGACCTCGACCGTGTTCGCATCAGGCTTTTTGGTGATGTTGAGCCCCAGGCTCGGCTCCCCATTGGTGCGCGAGATGCCCGAGATGTCCGAGTCGACCTCTTTGACTTCAGCCACATCCCCAAGAAGCACCGGCTCCGGAGCCTCGGCGGCCTGCGCTGCGGCTCCGGATGCAGACGCGGAAGCTGGCGCGGCGGACGCCGAAGCAGCGGCGCCCGCGCCTGAAGGAATCCCCGCAGGTGGCGCACCGGAAGTAACCCCTGATGGCGCAGCGCCAGCGGACATCCCACTGGAAGCACCGCTCGGGACGGCGCTTGCGCCGCCGGAGACGCCGACAGGGAGATCTTTCAATTCCTCGACGGACGTCAGTTCGCTGGTGGTGCGGATTGGCGTGGAGAGGTCTCCGATGCGCACGTCCCCGACAGGCACGTTCACGTTGGAACCGGAGATCGCACCCACCACAGCCTCCGCTGGTATCCCCGTCTCCTTCAATTTCGCGGGATCTAGCTGTATCTGGATCTGGCGCTGGGAGCCGCCGACGAGGTCGACCGATGAAACGCCGTCCACGTCCTCGATGAGCGGGATCGCCTCGTCCTCGGCGTAATCCGTGACGCTGGCGAGGTCACCGTCTTTGGCGGAGAGGGAGACGTTCATGATCGGGAACTGCGAGGCCGACTGACGGTTTACCTCTGGCGTCCCGGCCTGCTCCGGAAGCGAGACCCCGGCGAGGCTACTGTTGATCTCACGTTCCGCCTCCTCGGTGTCCACGTCGAGTCCGAACTCAACGACCAGCACCGAGAAGCCAGACGCCGAGGTAGCCTGGAGGCTCTCGATGCCTTCGATCCCCTCGACGGCGCTCTCCACGGGCTGCGTGACCTGCTCATCCACCACGTCTGGCCCGGCTCCAGGCACGGGAGTCGAGACGGTGATAATGGGAAACTCTATATCCGGCAGCAATTCCTGGTTGAGGCGCGTGGTGGCGTAGGCGCCAGAGGCGATGAGGATGGCGGCCGCCAGGAACACCACGGAGCGGTTCTTCAGGCACCAGCGGACTATAGCCTGCATCTAGTTCTCCTCCCTGTGCGCGCCATCGAAGCT
>JACDAR010000046.1 GCA_013695335.1 Rubrobacter sp. | reverse complement strand
TGGAACTCGGCGCGGACATCGTGGTTCACAGCGCCACCAAGTACCTCGCTGGCCACGGCGACATTACTGCCGGCGTTGTGGTCGCAGGCCCACCATACGACGCGGCGCTGGAGCAGATCCGCAAGCTCGTCGGCGGAACCCTCGGTTCCTTCGAGGCGTGGCTGGCGCACAGGGGCCTCAAAACCCTACCGTTGCGCGTGGAGCGCCAGTGCGAGAACGCGTGCGAGATAGCCAGCCGCCTCACAAAACACCCGAAGATAGCCGGGGTCAATCATCCCTCGCTCGGCGGCCATCCGGATAGGAATGTGGCGGGCCGCGTCCTCGAAGGATCGGGTGGCCTCGTCTCCTTCGAGCTCGACGTGGAGGAAGCCGAAGCTAGGCAGGCGGCCTTCCGGTTTCTGAACGCCCTCGGGCTGTGCGTCAGGGCGCCGTCGCTCGGTGACGTTTATACGCTGGCTATCCATCCCGCTACCTCGTCGCACAGGGAACTCTCACCCGCGCGGCGTAAGCGGCTCGGGGTGAAGGAAGCCCTGATCCGCCTTTCCGTAGGCATCGAGCACCCGGAAGACGTGATCCGGGACATCGAACAGGCGCTGGAGACACTTTAACGTCAGCGCCCCGCCGCGATAGTAGAATCAAGGCCGCATGAGGCCGCGCAGAGCCCATATCCTACTCCCGTTGCTCGCCCTGACGGCTGTGTGCGCCGTGGTGGCCTGCGGATCGGATACCGCGTCCCGAAACAGCGAGTCGGCGGTCTACGTCGCGCGGATAGATGGGGAGATCGACCAGCAGACCGCGGAGTACGTGGGGCGCGTGATCTCCGACGCCGGGGAGGCTGACGCCAGCGCGGTGGTCGTGACGCTGGATACTCCGGGAGGACGGCTGGACTCGATGCAGGAGATAGTCGAGGACATCAGCGGAGCGAAAGAGACCCCGGTAATCGCCTACGTCACGCCGCAGGGGGCGCGGGCAGCGAGCGCCGGCACGTTCATCATGATGGGGAGCGACGTGGCTGCGATGGCCCCGCAGACCCGGCTCGGGGCGGCGACGCCGGTCGACGCTTTAGGGCAGGACATTCCAGGCGACATGGGCGAGAAAGTCACCAACGACGCCGCGGCCCTCATCACCGGTCTCGCGCAGGCGCACGGTCGCAACGAAGCCTGGGCCGAAAGCGCGGTTCGGGAGGCGCAGGCGCTCGACGCATCGGACGCCCGCCGAAAAGGGGTAGTCGAATACGTCCAGCCTGACCTGAGATCCGTCCTCCAAGCGGCAAACGGCGCATCGGTGCAACCGAAGGACCTGACGCTACAGGCAGCGAACGCCACGCTGATACGTGAATCACCCAACTTCCAAGAGAGGTTCGGAATTCCACTCTACACGCTGGTGGTTCCGCTGGTCATCGTGATACTCCTCGGCGCGGGAGCCGTGTTCGCGGTATTCAGGTCTCGCAGGTGGCGGGCCATGACTGGCAGGGAGGGTATGATCGGGGAGCTCGGGACCGTACGGCGCAAAATCTCCGGCTCCACGGGCGGCATGGTCTTCGTACACGGCGAGCTGTGGAGGGCGCTGCAGGAAGACCCGGATTCACCGCCGCTGGAACCCGGTACCGATATTGAAATAGTGGACTTCAGGCGCGCCTTCGTCATAGTGCGTCCAGCCGCAAAGTAGCATTTACTCAGATGCCTGACCGGCGATGCGGTGGTAGACGAGCCCGTAGTAGAAATCCCCCGATTCGGCCAGGGACTCAAGGGTCTCCGTCCAGCGCGCATGTTCGGCGTCGGCGATGCGATCCCCTTTCAGGGCGTCGGCAGCGATGCGGTCGAGGAGGTCGCGGGTGTACGGCAGATACTCGTCGTCGGTCCAGAGGAAGGATCTCCTGGGCAACAAGCGCAGACCAGCTTCGCGCATCGGAGGACGCAGGCCCAGGGCCACAGTTCTCTTGAGATCCCGCCCTTCCCAGGAGTAGACGCGGCGCAGCAGATCGAAGTCCGGGAAGTTCACCGTGTCGGTGGTGAGATCCTGCTCGATAAACGCAAGTATCCCGCCGGGAGAAAGGCGCGAGGTGAGATCCCCTACCAACGCCAAAGTCGCGTCGTCGTCCAGATACGGCGCCATGACAGAAGATAGGATCACGTCGAACCGATCCCTGTCGAATGGGAAAGACTCAGGGTCCCCGACATCCCACCGACCGAGCACTAGTTCACCCCCTCCCCCACCACCCGCCTCGGCGAACTCCCTGGCTGCGGCGAGCATACCCTCGCTCTTGTCCGAGGCGTAGACCGTGGCGTTCGGCAACATCCTGGCGACGCGCCTGGAGAGCGCGGCCGTCCCGCATCCCACCTCATATACCGTGGAAGGCGTAGTGGATAGTCCGTCGAGCATCGGGACCACGAGGTCTTCGAACATGGCGTGCGAGGCAGGGGCAACGGCGCGGTTCTCCATGCGCCTCGCGGCGGCCCGGAACTCGCCGCTCAGGTCCAGGTCGCGGTAGTTTGGAATGCCGGATATCTTCACGCCCGTCCTCCTCGCTATGGTTGTCACGAAGTCTAATCAGTCGTGGCCGCGGAAGATGTGATCGCTTTCCAAGGCTTGCAACGGGCGCGGGCTCCTGAGAAAGTTTGTCGGAAGACAGGCGAGCGGATACGGAGGGTACGGATCGTGACGAAGACGCACTACTTCCCCGATGACAGGGTTCATTTTCTGTGGGACAACGAACTGGAGCCAGTCGTCACGGTCGCGCCAGGCGACACGGTCGTGTACCACACCAGGGAGGTATCTGACGGCCAGATCACACCCGATTCCACAACCGACGTGCTTGCTGATCTTGACTGGGATCGCCTGTACCCACTGGCCGGTCCCGTTGCGATAGAGGGCGCGGAGCCGGGCGACACATTGGAGGTCGAAATCCTCGACATCCATACAGAAGGCTGGGGCTGGGCCGCCGTCCTCCCCGGATTCGGGCTGCTCGCCGATGACTTCCCCGACGCGTACCTGAAGATCTTCGATCTCTCCAACGGCGACTACACGCTTTTCAAGGACGACATCGCAGTCCCCATCGAGCCGTTCTTCGGGACGATGGGCGTGAGCCAGGCCGGCCCGGATAAGCCGG
>JACDAR010000040.1 GCA_013695335.1 Rubrobacter sp. | reverse complement strand
CGGCTAACCGGCTGTCCTGGATTGCGCGTATTTGAGGGCGGCGGGACGCACGAGAAATATGAGCAACAGGGAGAACTCGGCGACGTTTACGTTCACGAAGGAGATAAGGATGGCGATCAGGAACATGACGGGCATGAGAAAGGAGCGGGCGGAATTGTACCGGACCACGCGTGGATCCATGTCAGGGTCCACCAGCCTGTGGTCCTTGCAGGCGTACCACCACAGCCACGCGAGGTTCAGGCTCGCCAGGACCATGTGCGCACAGTACACGATCACAGATACCTGAAACTCTCCGTATTCACCAAGCATTGACCCGGAGAACGGTATAAGCGCGACCCACATCAAGAGAAGAAGGTTGATGAGCAAAAGCCTGCGGTCGAAAGCTTCGATGTAGTGGAAGATGCGGTGGTGCGCCATCCACAACGTCGCCACCACCCAGAAGCTGATGGCGTAGCTGGAGAGCTTGGGCAGGATTCCGACCAGCGCATCAAGCAACTCCGGCATCGTGGAGCTCGCGATGTCGGGAAGACGGATCTCCAGGGCGAGCAGGGTGATGGCGATGGCGAAGACCGCGTCGGAGAAGTAGACGATGCGATCCACCTCCGAACCGCCCTCGATCCAACGCCCATCGTTGTCCGACATCCAGCTATTCCCTCCGTAGATCCTTCTCACGCAGCGCCACCAGGTAGCGCGAGCCCAATCTATTATCTGTGAAGCCAGTACAGCACGATTTCTATTTTCCTGCCATCATGCTCCACGATAACGCTCTCCGCCGAGCATTCGAAACCCCGCTCTCTCATCGCTTCCAGAAACGTTTCCGCGTAGTCACGACGGGGGTCGGCGAGCAGCAGTTGACCATTTTGATCCAGGAGCTTGGGAACGAGATCAACCAGCGGCCCGACGTTCATCTTGTCGTACAGAACGTCGGCGGCTAGCACGAGCTTGAAGCGCGGAAGGTCCTTTTCAGGCGTCCGCCAGTCCAGTTGCATCGTCTCAAGGCTACTGGCGAGTTGCGGCTCCAGGTTCGAAAGTGTGTTGTATGCGGCGAAGTCGAGCGTCTCATGGTAGTGGTCTGTCGCGAGAACGCTTGCCCCCCTGGATAGGGCCGCGATGCTCGGGAGACCCAGTCCGCATCCCAGTTCCACCACGCTTTTCCCCGTGAGATCCAGGTTCGCCACACGCAGCGCCAGGGCTATGGCGCTGGGCCAGAGATCCGCCCAGTACGGCAGCCGCTCGTTACGGTCGAAGTCCTCTTCGTCTATGAGGGCGTCGGCCGCAGCGGGATGTACCATGCGATAGAGATCTTCACCAACGCGCACTTCGGACTCGGTCAGATACGTCCTGCCGCCGAGGTGGGCGCGCAGGGTATCGAGGGAAAGGTTGTTCGGGGGAACGCTCGTTACCGGCTGAGGGAGGCGGTCTCGCGGGCGGCGCGATCTTCGCGGTTGTGCCTTTCGTTTTCGGCGAGATCGGCGATAGTGTAGCGGCCGAAGACGCTTTCGAGGGCGACGCGGGCCTCGTCCCAGACCTCGCTTGTGACGCAGAGCGGGGCGTCTGCTATGTAGCAGGTGCCGCCGGCCGAGCAGCGGGCGGGACGAACCTCGCCGTCCAGTATCTCCACGACGTCGAGGACGGTGATCTCCTCCGTCGGCATGGCGAAGCGGTATCCACCGTGGGCGCCGCGTCGGCTCTCAATGATGTTGGCCCGGCGGAGGTCGCCGAAGATCTGCTCCAGAAACCTCTCGGGGATGCGCTGCCGCCGTGCTATTTCGGCCACCCCGAGCGGCGAGCCACATTCGTTGAGCGCCAGCTCCACCAGCGCCCTGGCCGCGTACTTGCTCTTCTGAGTAAGCCTCATAACGTTTCGATTGTAGCATAGACGCAGCAGTTACAAAGACCGGAATTCAGGAGGCGCTTCGCTCGCTTCAGGAGTCGTGTCGGTCATTCGCAGGCTCCCTGATCTATTCTTCGCGAAGGTCACGGTTTATGTACTGCTGCATGGCGCTCTCGATGCGCTCCCCGGTCACCAGGAACACCGTGCGGCCTCCGATATCCACGCCATGATCGGCGATGCGCTCCAGATAGTGAACCGTCAGGGCGGCCCTCATACGCCACTCCGGGGCGCCGGCGTTTCCGTCGGACGGGTTGGCGATCAGGTTCATCGCCTCGGAGTAAAGGAGGTCAACCTTGTCGTCGGCGGCCTGAAGGTCACGGGCTCGGTCTATATCACGGTCTCTGAAGATATCCAGCCCCTCGTGGAAAAGCCTGCGGGCCGTGCGCGCCATCTCGATCAGGGCGGCCTCCAGGTCCTCGTCCCGCTCGCAACCAGCGGTGTCGGTGATGGCGTGGCAGATGTGTTCCGCGAGGGTTCCTGACCTCACGAGATGGTTGGTCACCGCCTGCACGGTGTAGAGCAGCCGCAGATCGCGCGCGACCGGCGCCTGGCGGGCCTGGAGGATCATGCACTCCTCGTCTATCTCGGCCCCGCGCGCCTTGTAGCGCATATCAACGCCCAGTTCCTTTTCGGCGAGGACCGCATCGTGCTCCTCCATTGCCCGCACCATGTTCTCCAGGGTGCCCTCGACCTCGCCCCCGAGGTCCAGGACGTCAGAAAGCAGGGTATCGAGCTCGTGCTGAAAAGTCTCCCTCGGCATCCCTAACCCAACTCTCTAGCCGAACCGGCCCGTCACGTAGTCCTCAGTCTCCTTGCGCTCGGGGTTGGAGAACATCTTCTCCGTCTCGTCGAACTCCCAAAGCTGGCCCGGGTCTCCCTGGTTCTCTATGTAGAAAAAGCCCGTGTAGTCAGAGATGCGGGCGGCCTGCTGCATGTTGTGGGTGACGATGACCACCGTATAACTCTTCTTCAGGTCATCCATCGTGTCTTCGATCTTCTGGGTCGATACAGGGTCGAGCGCGGATGCGGGTTCGTCCATCAGGATGACTTCGGGCTCGACGGCCAGCGTCCTGGCGATACACAGACGTTGCTGCTGACCGCCGGAGAGGCCGAAGCCGCTCTCCTTCAGGCGATCCTTCACCTCGTCCCAGAGCGCTGCCTGCCTCAGAGAACGCTCAACCAGCTCGTCCATGTTGCCCCTGAAACCGTTGATCTTCGCGCCCCACGCCACGTTATCGTATATGGACTTGGAGAACGGGTTAGGCTTCTGGAAAACCATACCGACGCGGCGGCGGATGATCACGGGGTCCGCGTCTTTGGCGTAGATGTCCTGTTCACCGAGCGTCACGCGGCCCTGCGCGTATGCGCCGGAGATCACCTCGTGCATCCTGTTCAGGCACCGGATGTACGTGCTCTTGCCGCAGCCTGAAGGCCCGATCAGGGCCGTCACCTTGTTTGCCTGGATCTCCATGCTCACGTCGGTAACTGCCTTGAACGAACCGTAGTAGGCGTTCAGATCGCTGACCGACATACCCATACCGCCCAGGTCTTCCCGTGCGGACTTCGAGTCCTGATTCTGGGTCTCTGGGACGGGGCGCATGGTGGGGTTACCCTCTCTCGTCTTCTTTTCGGAATCCACTGGGTCTCTGTTCTCCTCCGGGTCTCCTGGGCTGGGCTGAACGTCGCCCACGGCTATTTCTGGAACCTGTTACGAAGCACTATGGCTATGGAGTTTGCCAAAAGCAGTACGACCATGATCACGATTATAGCCGCAGCCGCGAGCACCCTGAACTCATCCTGCGGACGGCCGATCCAATCGTAAATCTGTATGGGGAGCGCCATGTACCTCTCGAACGGGTTGGTGGTATTGTAGGTCAGGTACGCCGAAGCCCCGACTACCAGCAGCGGCGCCGCCTCCCCGATGGCCCGCGAGAGCGCCAGGATCGTTCCAGTCAGGGCGCCCGGAAGCGCCATCGGAATCAGGTGGCTGCGGATGATCTCCCACCTCGTGGCCCCGAGCGCGTATCCACCCTCGCGAACCGCGTTGGGTATGGACCTGAGCGCCTCCCTGGTGGAGACTATGATCACGGGCAGGATGAGCAGGCTGAGGGTGAGGGCTCCGGTGACGGCGCTCTGTCCCCCGGTCAGACCGCCGAGCAGGTTGACGAAAATGCCAAGCCCTAGCAGACCGTAGATCACCGATGGCACCCCGGCGAGGTTGGAGATGTTGATCTCCGTGATACGGTTGAAGATCGTGTCCTCCGCGTACTCTTCGAGGTAGGTTGCGGCCCCGATGCCGAGCGGGACCGAGATCAAAGCCGTCAGCCCGAGCAGCCAAAGCGACCCGACGAGCGGCCTTATGATGCCTGCGGTCTCCGGGAAGATCTGCGACGGCGGGCTGGTGATGAACTGCCAGCTCAACCTGGGGGCGCCATCCCTGAACACGTCGAACAGCAGCACAGCAAGCACCGCGACCCCGACCAGCGTGGCGAGCGTCACAAGGATTGCAAACAGGCGATCCAGCATGTAGCGCGTGCCTGTCTGGGTCTTGAAGGTAGACTTCGGCTGACCCGCCCGCTCTTCCCTCACCTTCGTTCCACCCTGCGCCATCAGTAGACCTCCCTGAAACGCCTGACGAACCAGTAGCTGATGAGGTTGAGGGTCAGCGTCATTACGAAGAGCGCGGAGCCAACGGCGAAGATTGACTGGTACTGCACGGAGCCGCGCGGCGTCTCACCGCCAACCACCTGCACTATGTACGCTGTCATCGCCTGCATCCCTTCGAGCGGGCTTCCGCCCCAGATCGGCTGCGCCCCCATTGCGATGGTAACGATCATGGTCTCCCCGATAGCCCTAGATATACCCAGTATGACCGCAGCGACTATGCCGGACAGGGCGGCGGGAACCACGATCTTGGTCGCCGTCTCGCGCTTTGTAGCGCCTAGCGCGTATGCGCCTTCCCTCAGGCTTTGCGGCACGGCGAAGATGGCATCCTCGCTCACCGAGGCTACGGTCGGGATGATCATGACTCCCATGATGAGTCCGGCGGATAGCGCGTTGAACGAACCGATGTCAGGGAAAAGGTGACTCCTCAAAAAGGGCGTTATGAACGTGAGGGCGAAGTATCCGTATACGACCGTCGGAATCCCTGCGAGAATCTCGAGCGCGGGCTTGAGCCAACGCCTGAGCCCCCTCGAAGCGTACTCGCTCAGGTAGATGGCGGCTAGCAAACCCAGCGGGAGCGCGACGATCACGGCGATGATGGTCGCCGTAAGGGTCCCGTAGACGAGCGGCAGGATGCCGAAACTTCCAGTGGTCGGAGACCAGCGGGTGGATGTCAGGAACTCGACTATGGATTCTTTTCGGAAGAACCCTATGGTCTCGAAAAGAAGGACGAGAACGATCCCGAACGTCGTCAATATGGAGAGGTAGGCGCACGCGGTCAGCGCGAGCTTTATCATCGTCTCCCTCATCTGCCTTGCCCTGCTGTTCCGTCGCCAGTTCTCGGGCGCGGATCTCGTCCATCCTGCCTCTAACGCCAACTTCCGTATACCTCCATAGCTGCTTCGTCTCCAGAAAGGGAGTTGGGGCCGGTAGATTTCCCAGCCCCAATGCTACAAGCTCATCCCGCAGTGTACAAACTACCTCACGATACCATGCGTTATTCAGCGTTTGCCGCAGAACCGGTCTTGCGGTCCTCGTAGGTGCTGCGGGTCTTGGCCTCAATGTCTGCCGGTAGGGTTATGTACTTCGCTGCATTGACCAGACGGTCGAGGTTCTCCTTGGCTACGTAGAAGTCCATGAAGGACTTGACGGTCGCGTTGCTCTCCAGGTCCTTGGCGTTGACGTAGACGAACAGCGGGCGCGAGAGGACGTAGTCGCCTGAGCGGATGCTGTCCTCGGTCGGGAGCATGCCGTCCACCTTGAGGGCCCTGAGGGTATCGGTGTTGTTCTGGTAGTAGGAATATCCAAAGTATCCGAGGGCGTCCTTATCGCCCGAGACGCCCTGCACGAGCACGTTGTCGTCCTCGCTGGCCTCGTAGTCCGTCCGGCTGACCTTCTCCTCGTTCTGGATGATGGTCTCGTTGAAGAACTCGTACGTGCCAGACTCCGTACCAGGGCCGTAGAGGTCTACGTTCTGATCCGGCCAGCTAGGGCGCACCTGGCTCCACTTGGTTACCTTGCCCTCGGCGGACGGCTCCCAGAGCTTCTTGAGCTCCGCGCTCGTCACGTCCGTGGCGAAACTGTTCTGCTTGTTGACCACCACGGAGATGCCGTCGTAGGCGATCTCGAGTTCGATGTACTCGATCCCGTTCTTCTTGCAGATAGGAACCTCTTCCGCCGCGTCTATCGGGCGCGAAGCGTCGGATATCTGCGTGTCGCCCTTGCAGAAAGCCTCGAAACCGTCGCTGGTCCCAGCCCCGCCGACCGAGATCTTCGCGTCAGGGTTCTCCTGGGAGAACAACTCCGCCGCCGCCTGGGTGATGGGCTGAACCGTGCTCGACCCTTCGATGGAGATCTCACCGGAAGCAGCCTGTCCGCCGCCACTGGCGCTTCCACCGCCACCGCCGCCGCTGCTGCCGCCACAGGCGGTCAGGGTCAGGGCTAGCGCAGAGGCAACTGCCCCCACCAACAACCTTGAACGCAAACTCTTTCTCAACCCGTAGGCTCCCTTCGCTAAATGACCAGAATCGTAATCCGACGTTCCGGGCACGATGATAGGGTACGGCGGAGAACCTTTAGTTTCACTTTTGTAAACTCGGGGTTAAATCCAGGTTAAACGGACTGGGGTGAGACCCGGCCTCCGGCCACTATCCGGCTCGCGCTATTTGTTTGCCTGGTCTTTCAGGGAAAGGTTAGCCAGAACTGGATAATGATCGCTTGGGTAAACGGGCGGCTCTGCGTCGCGCACGACCTCGCACGACTCGACGGTCCACACGCCGTTTTGCGACGCGTTGCGAACCAGGATCCAATCTATCCTCGCCTCGCGCCCGGCCTTCGGACGAAACCCCTCACCCCGAAAACGGTGGAAGGTATTGATCGGCCCGTTGCCAGCGATGAGGTGGGCGTCACCGAACCCCGCATCGGCGAATATCCGATAGGTCTTCGAGCCGGGATTGCAGTTGAAGTCGCCGGTGAGGACGACCGGAAGATCCTCGGCAAGCCTACCCAGGCGGCGCAAGATGAACTTCGCACCCTCCTGGCGCGCCCTGCCGCTTATGTGGTCGAGGTGCGTGTTGAGATGCACGAACTCCGTGCCGGATGACATCCGAAAGCGTGCCCAGTTAGCGGATCGGACGTGGCTTGAGCCCCAGGATCTGGAGTATTCATCAGGCTTCTCAGAGAGCCAGAATCCACCCCTCTCGACGAATTCCAGCCGGTCTGGGCGCCAGTAGATCGCATTGTGGGCGTTGGGCTCGCGGTTTTCGTAGCGCGGCCCCGAGATGCGTTCGTAGCCGCGTAACCCCGCGTCGTGGACTTTCCGGTTGCCGACCTGATGTTCCTGGAAGCCGATCAAATCCGGCGCATGTTTCTCGATGGTACGAACGTTTAGTGGAGCCCGCCGATCCCAGGCGTTTTCGCCATCCTTGTGCTGCGAGCCACGCACGTTGAAGGACATGAGTTTTAAACTACCAGCAGCCATGCGGATGTTCCCTCACTTAGTCCTCCAACCCCACTGACGCTACCGCCCGCAACCACTCCTCCTCGAAACGGAGGCCGTCAATGACGGTGACGACTTGGGTTTTCCTTCCACCGGGCTCTGCGTCGAACCCGAGCAAGCCATCGTCCTGGCGAGCCACTAGTTCGAGCTCCTCCACCAACGCACCATCCCAGCCCGCAGCCACGGCGCACGCGAGCGGATCGTAGTGGAAGTTGAGTAGATCGTCTGGCAAGTTCGGATGCTCACGGCCCGTACTCCGCATGTCCCAATCCGCCCCATGCAACTCGCCCTGGTGGGCGATGAGACGCGCCAGCCTTCCGCCTTGCCGGAGCTTCGTTAGATGCGCCTCGCGCAAGCCCGCCTCCAGGCACACCGGGCGCTGTACGAGGACCGGCGCACACCGCTCCCACACGAGACGGGCGGCGACTATGTCCTGCTGCACGTTGTAGTCCATGTCTGGCGTCAACGACACGAGTCCCGGTCCCGGTGGCCGGACGCAGCCGCCCATGACGACCACGCGGGTGGAGGAGAGCAAACCCGGCCGGGCGGCTTCGAGCAGCGCGAGGTTGGTCCAGGGTCCGATGGCAACTATAGTGGCGCCCTCTTCGGCGTTTCTGGCCAGGAGGTCGAGCGCGGCGCCGGGAGGCGAGGGTTCGGGCTTCACCGGATCGGGCCAGTAGCGGTCGAGATCTGCGAGGTCGTGTGGACCACGGTAGCCGCCGAGCGAGCCTTCCGTCCCTGCCACTACGGGAACGCCTTCCCGCCCCGCGAGGCGCAGGGCGTAAGAGGCCAGCGCAGCCCGCAAACCTCCCTCCTCGGTAGATGTTGTCACGCCTGCAACGTTCACCCCCGACCACCCGAGGAGCATCGTAAGGGCACACAGATCATCCGTGTCTCCGCCGATGTCAGTGTCCACGTGTATAGCCGTCACGCGCGACCCATCCGAGCAAAGCTGTCTGTCGAGCCGTTCTTGCTGAATGCTGACCGCTGAAGGCTATCTCATTCCCACTCTATGGTGCCTGGCGGTTTGCTGGTGATGTCCAGGGCGACGCGGTTGACTCCGGGGACTTCGTTGATGATGCGGTTGGAGATCTTCTCCAACAGATCGTGCGGGAGCCGCGCCCAGTCGGCGGTCATCGCATCGTCGCTCGTGACGGCCCGGATGACTACGGGATAGGCGTATGTCCTCGCATCACCCATGACGCCGACGGAGTGGATGGCTGGCAGCACTGCGAAGCTCTGCCACAGGTCGCGGTACAGGCCAGCGTTCCTTATCTCGTCCTGGAGAACGAAGTCTGCCCGGCGCAGTATCTCCAGCCTTTCGGCGGTCACGTCGCCTATGACCCTGATGGCGAGTCCCGGTCCGGGGAACGGCTGACGCCACACCATCCGCTCCGGCATCCCAAGCTCCGCCGCCACGACGCGAACTTCATCTTTGAACAGGTTGCGAAGTGGTTCGACGAGGTCGAGGTCCATCACTTCCGGCAGGCCGCCGACGTTGTGGTGGCTCTTTATCTTGGCTGCGTCGCGGGTTCCGCTTTCGATCACATCGGAGTACAAAGTCCCTTGCACGAGAAACTGCACGCCCTCTATTTGCCGCGCCTCCTCCTCGAAGGTGCGGATGAACTCCTCGCCTATGATCTTTCGTTTCCCTTCGGGGTCCGTGACACCGGCCAGCTTGTCCAGGAAACGACCCTTCGCGTCCACGTGGACGAGCGGCACGTCGGAGTTCTCACCGAACGTCTTGACTACCTGTTCCGCCTCGTTCTGGCGCAGCAGGCCATGATCCACGAACACGCAAGTCAGGTTGTCCCCGATGGCGCGATGTACGAGCATCGCAGCAGTTGCCGAGTCAACGCCGCCGGAGAGGCCGCAGATCACCCTCGCGTCACCGACCTGCGCCCGTATCTTCTCCACCGCGTCCGTGATGATGTTGACAGGCGTCCAGTCGGGGGCACAGCCGCACCCTTCGTACAGGAAGTTCTTGAG
>JACDAR010000015.1 GCA_013695335.1 Rubrobacter sp. | reverse complement strand
AGCCTGCGGAACGTCGGGGCCGTGATCGTTTCGAGCGACGTGCCGCCGCTCATCCGGTCTTACAGGCGCTTCGCGGAGGACCGTCTTGGTGTCCCGTTTCACTCGGTGTCATCAGAGATGAACACGGGGCTCGACATTCACTACGACGATCCCGCGGCGCTGGGGTCGGACAGGATCGTGAACTCCGTGGCAGCCGTTCACTACTACGGGACGCCGGCGATCATCGTGGATTTCGGGACGGCGACGACCGTCGAGGTAGTGGGGAAGGACGCGAACTACCTGGGGGGGGCGATGATGCCGGGAGTCTATATCTCCCTGGATACCCTCGCCTCGCGGGCGGCCAAGTTGCAGAATGTGGACCTGGAAGTCGGGGTGCCGAAGGCCGTCGCCACCAACACCCCTGACGCGCTCCGCAGCGGCTTCATATTCGGGTATGCGGGGGCTGTGGATTCACTGATCCGTCGTTTCAGGGACGAGCTCGCCGCCTCCGAATCCATAGACGGACTCCAGATCCTCGCGACCGGGGGACCAGCCCCCGCCATAGTCCCGCACTGCCACGAAATCCGGAAGCTCGACCCCGACCTCACCCTGAAGGGCCTTCGCGTCCTGCACGAGATGAACGCGGGATAGCCTGTCATCCCGTCAGCAATGCAGAGCCAGGGAGAAGCAAACTTCCGCGCGCAAACGGAAGTCCTGGCGTTCGGAGCCTGGGGGAAGCCTCTTGCGTGTGGCCTCTGACCAGATGCAAGGGTGATGAAGCTGATCTGCCGACCGGCTGAAATGTTGACCAGTTTTTGCGTTGACACTGTGTAGCCTCGCTCGTATAATCTCGCATCCTATGACTGAAAAGAACCAGGAATTAGTCACCCCGGAAGGGATGGAGAAGCTTCAGACGGAGCTCACGCACCTCACAGAGGTGCGCCGGAGGGAGATCGCCGACCGCATCCGGCAGGCCAGGGAGTTCGGGGATATCTCCGAGAACTCCGAGTACGACGACGCCAAGACCGAGCAGGGTCTACTGGAGCGCCGCATCAGCGAACTCCAGAGGCGGGTTCGGAACGCGAAGGTGGTAGATCCCTCGGGGTTAGCGAGCGATGACTCTGTGGACCTCGGCACCCGCGTGACGCTGCGGATCGTCGGACAGGACAAGGAGCGGACCTTCCAGATCGTTGGCGCCAACGAGTCAGACCCCCCGAGCGGCAAGCTCTCGCACTCCTCTCCAGTGGGCCGGGCTGTTCTGAAACGCCGCGTGGGGGAGAAGGTCATGGTGGCGACGCCCCGCGGCTCGACGGAATACGAGATAATCAACGTCGAGGTCGCAAGCTAGCCACCCTGGATCGCCGGTAGCCCGGCGTTTTCTTTACGAATTTTCTTTCCAGAGATTGTGTGGAGCATCGGATGAGAGGCGAAATGGCCGTACCCGGCTGGGCGCGCAGGACAGCGGAGCGTGTGGCGGAGACCCACGGCGGGGGGCCGCACGTGGTGGTCACCGGCATCAGCCCCTCCGGCAATATCCACAACCTTCGGGAGGTGCTCGTCGCCGAGGCCGTGGCTAACGCCCTCAAGGAGCGGGGCTCGGAAGTCAGGTTCGTATTTCATGCGGACACCATTGACCCGCTGCGCAAGATCGCCCCTGGCATCCCGAAGGAATACGAGCGCTATATGGGGCACAGCCTCTCGCACATCCCCGATCCCGAGGGCTGTCACGCTTCGTATGCGGATCACTTCCTCGTCCCATTCGAGGAATCCTTGCGCGAGATGGAAATGGACATCGAAGTCCTCCGCTCGCACGAGCTGTACGAGAACGGCGTGTACACGGAAGTAACCCGCGAGTCGCTGGAAAATACCGCTGAGCTTCGCCGCATCCTGAAGGAGGTCAGCGGACGCGAGATGGCTGAGGACTGGTCGCCTTACCAGCCGAGGGCAGCTTCAGGGAGCCTCACGGGCAACCGCGTGG
Source organism: Rubrobacter sp. (assembly GCA_013695335.1). GTDB lineage: Bacteria > Actinomycetota > Rubrobacteria > Rubrobacterales > Rubrobacteraceae > JACDGB01. The sequence continues at coordinate 6,332 of JACDAR010000015.1, read as the reverse complement.
TCGAGAACCTGCCCGACGAGAACGGGGTTGTCTTCGTTGACCGGGAAGGCAACGAGGGCGTCGCGGACTACTCGAAGGGCGAAGGCAAGCTGGGATGGCGGGTGGAGCTTGCGGCGCGATGGAAGGCGCTCGGCGTCACCTTCGAGCCGTTCGGCAAGGATCACACGAGCCGCGGCGGCTCCACCGACACCGCTGATCGGATGTCGCGTGAAGTCTTCCACTATCCGGTTCCGGGCCGGTACGAGTACGAGTGGAACTACATAAAGGGCCAGGGCGCGATGAGCAGCTCGAAGGGCATAGTGCTGCTGCCGAAGGATCTGCTCCGCATCATGCCGCCAGACGCCCTGCGGCGCATGTTCCTCGGACGTGACCCGGCCCGCGCCATCGAACTAGACCTCGGCGGAGGCTTCCCGCGCTTCATGGACGAGTACCGCGCCGAGGCCGGGGAGCCGCCAGTGCCATTTCTGCACCTCGTCACCGTGGCCCAGACCGCGGGCGGGAACACGGAGGCGGCGGCAGGGATGCTCAGCCGGGGCGGGTACGAGGAGGAGGCAAACGATCCTGAGAAGCTAGCCCTGGATCTCCATTACGCCCGCAACTGGGCCGAAGAATGGGCGCCGGAGCCGCTGCGGCTGCGGGTGCTTGACGAGGAGGAATCCACCGATGCCGCTGCTGGCCTCGACGACGAGCAGCGGGCGTACCTGGCAGAGGTGGCGGGAAAACTCGAACCTGACATGGAGGGCGAGTCCGTCCAGGACATGCTGTACACCACGGCCGTCGAGCGGGGACTCAAGCCCAAGAAGGCGTTCGGGGCTTTGTACACGGTGCTTCTCGGCAAAAAGAGCGGCCCAAAAGCCGGGCCGTTCGTAGCCGGTTTGCCAGAGGACATCGTCAGGGAGAGGCTCTCTGTGTGATGCGGGACACCGAAGGCCGCACATCCTCCTGATACGCTCATAAACATCGAGAGATGGGGGTGCGCGGGGTGGCTCTACAAAGGATAGCGCTGAGAGCGTAAAGCGCTAAACCCTCCGTAAACGGGCACAACCTTTTGTATACTCACGGGTAGGCGCCGAGCATTGGAGAACAGCACGATTTCGAAGGATAGATTTTTGAGGACGTATAATCCGTTTATCATCGATTACCGTAAACAGTTTCAGACGGCTACCGCGACAGGAAATCCAAAGGACCCTCAAAGTAGAGGAGGCTCCCGCTAATGTTCGAACGATTTACAGAGAGGGCCCGCAAGGTGGTGGTGCTGGCCCAGGAAGAGGCGCGCCACTTCAACCACAACTACATAGGCACGGAGCATCTGCTCCTCGGCCTCCTCAGGGAGGATGAAGGCGTCGCCGCCCGTGCCCTTTCCTCGCTCAACGTCACCCTCGACGAGGTGCGCGAGCAGGTCGAGAGCATCGTCGGCTACGGCGAAGAGGGGACCGGCGGGCAGGCCCCGTTCACCCCGCGCTCCAAGAAGGTGCTGGAACTCGCATTGCGCGAGGCTTTGCAGCTCGGCCACAACTACATCGGCACAGAGCACATCCTGCTCGGGCTCGTGCGCGAGTCCGAGGGCGTTGCCGCTCGTGTCCTCAGCAACCTGGACGTTGACCCGGACAAGGTCCGGCGCGAGGTAGTGCGTATGCTCGGCGGCGGGCGTTCGGGTCGTGGCCGCAGTGGCGAGCAGGGCGGCGCCAAGGGTGGGACGGAGGCCAAGCGGCCCAAGACCCGTCAGCTCGACCAGTACGGGCGCAACCTCACCATGTACGCCGAAGAGGACAAGCTCGATCCGGTAATCGGCCGGACGCAGGAGATAGAGAGGATCATGCAGATCCTCGTGCGGCGCACCAAGAACAACCCCGTCATCATCGGGGAGCCGGGCGTCGGCAAGACCGCCATCGTCGAGGGGCTGGCCGAGGAGATCGCTGAGGAGCGTGTCCCCGAGATCCTGGCCGGCAAGGAGGTCTATACCCTCGACCTCGGCGCGCTCGTCGCAGGATCCAAGTACAGGGGCGAGTTCGAGGAGCGCCTCAAGAAGATAATGAAGGAGATCACCGACCACGGCGACATCATCCTGTTCATAGACGAGATCCACAACCTCGTCGGAGCAGGCGCCGCCGAGGGCGCGATAGACGCCGCTTCCATCCTGAAGCCGGCTCTGGCGCGCGGTGAGATCCAGGTGATCGGCGCGACCACGATTGACGAGTACCGCAAGTACGTGGAGAAGGACAAGGCGCTTGAACGCCGGTTCCAGACCATCCAGGTCGGCGAGCCGAGCGTGGAGGAGACGGAGCTCATCCTCAGGGGACTGCGCGAGAAGTACGAGTCGCACCACAAGCTGGAGATAACCGACGAGGCCCTGAAGGCTGCGTCCGAGCTTGGCGACCGCTACATCGCGGATCGCTTCCTGCCGGACAAGGCCATCGACCTGGTGGACGAGGCCGCATCGAAGATGAGGATCAAGACCATGTCCTCGCCGCCTTACTACAAGGAGATAGACGACGAACTGGCCGAGGTGCGGCAGCAGAAGGACGCGGCAGTCGAGCAGGAAGAGTTCGAGAAGGCAGCGAGCCTCAGGCACTCCGAGCGCCAGCTCATAGCCCAGCGGCGTGAGATCGAGAAGACGTGGCGCGAGGGTGAAGGCGAGGATCGGGTCTCCATCGGTGAGAATGAGATCGCCGAGATCGTCTCGATGTGGACCGGCATCCCGGTCAGGAAGCTGACCGAGGAGGAATCCGCCAGGCTGCTTCAGATGGAGGACGCGCTGCACGGGCGCGTGGTCGGGCAGAACGAGGCCATCAAGGCTGTATCCCGCTCCATCCGCCGCACCAGCGCCGGCATCCAGGACCCGAACCGTCCGAGCGGCTCGTTCGTTTTCCTCGGCCCGACGGGCGTCGGGAAGACGGAGCTCGCGCGGACGCTCGCCGAGTACATGTTCGGAGATCAGGAATCCATGATCCGGCTGGACATGTCCGAGTACATGGAGCGGCATACCGTATCCCGCCTCGTCGGTTCGCCTCCAGGCTACGTCGGCTACGACGAGGGCGGACAGCTAACAGAGCAGGTCAGGCGCAAGCCGTACAGCGTTTTGCTCTTCGATGAGATCGAGAAGGCGCATCCTGACGTGTTCAACATCCTGCTCCAAATCCTCGAAGACGGGATGCTCACGGACGCGCAGGGCCGTCAGGTCAACTTCAAGAACGTAGTCCTGATCATGACCTCCAACGTCGGGGCGCAGCACATCAACAAGACGAACTCGCTCGGCTTCGGCGGCAACGACGGCATCTCCTACAAGGAGATGAAGAGCCGGGTCCAGAGTGAGCTGCGAAAGATCTTCCGTCCCGAGCTTCTCAACCGGATAGACGAGACCATCGTCTTCCACAAGCTCGAGCGTGAGGACATGCGCCACATCATCGAGATACAGCTCAAGCGCCTGCGCAAGCAGATGGCCGACCGCCAGGTGACCATCGAGTTCACCACCGAGGCCCTCGATAAGCTCTCCGACGCTGGCTACGACCCGGCGTTCGGGGCACGGCCCTTGAGGCGCGTATTGCAGCGCATGATCGAAGACCCGATGAGCGAGATGATCCTGCGGGGCGACATCCCCGTTGGCTCCAAGGTCATCATCGAGCCCAACGACAAGACCACGGACGACGTGGACGAGGACGAGTCCATAGTGGACATCCTCGTCACCGAGCCCAAGGAAGTAGTCAAGGTCGAGCAGAGCTAGTCAGTCCACAACAGCAATACGGAGCCGGGGCGTCGAGAGGCGTCCCGGTTTCTCTTTGCCTCTCCACGAATCCTGTCCGTATGGGATCACTTTCTTTTACAATTAGCCCATGACCGCTGAAACACGAGACGGACACATCGAGATCACGCCCGGCCTGGCGGGTGGTAAGCCTCACATCAAAGGGCGCCGGATCACGGTGCGGAACATTGTGATCTGGCACGAGCGCATGGGCCGGAGCGCCGACGAGATCGCAACCGAATACGACTTGACGCTGGCCGACGTATACGCGGCCCTGGCCTTCTACTTCGATCATCGGACAGAAATAGACGAGTCCATCCGGGAAGGCGAAGCGTTCGTGGAGGCGCTGCGCGAGCGCACCCCTTCCAAATTGAGTCGGTAACTTGCGGCGCGAGAGCCGCGTGCCTGAGCGGATCAAGCTCTACACCGACGAGCACGTGCCAAAAGCGATTGTGAGAGGATTACGGGAGCGCGGAATAGATGCGTTGACGGTCTCGGAGGCGGGAATGCTGAGCGCGAGCGACGAAGAGCACCTGTCTTTCGCGCGTAGAGAGGGGCGGGTGCTCTTCACTCAGGATGACGACTTTCTTCGTTTGCACGCCTCGGGAGCCAAACACGCGGGAATCCTCTATGCTCGACAGCAAACGGCTATCGGCGAGATCATTCACGGCATCATGCTCGTCGCCGAGGTGCTCGATTCGCAAGAGATGGAAGGTCATCTCGAATACTTGTAGTGTCATTGTCGAACACGAAGAAAAAGGAGGTGAGCGGCCGGGATGCCTTTCGGAGTCCCGGTTTTTTGTTTCTATACCGTACAATTAGCCTATGGTTACCAGAACACTTTACGTCTGCTCGAATTGCGGCCACGAAACGCCGAAGTGGCTCGGGCGATGCCCGGATTGCGGGGAGTGGAGCACGTTCGCCGAGGAGGCGCGGGAGAGCAAGAAGGCAGTAGGCTTCGCCGAGCGGGCCACGCGGACGAAGCGGGTCGGTGGCCGCACGATGTCTCTGGATGAGGTTCCGCCAGTCGAGGGCGAGGGGCGGACGGATACTGGTATTTCGGAGTTGGATCGGGTGCTCGGAGGTGGGATCGTACCCGGCTCGATGGTGCTCGTCGGCGGGGAGCCAGGGGTCGGGAAGAGCACGCTGCTCCTCCAGGTAATGGGATATCTCGGCGAGGGATGCCTGATGGTCTCAGGCGAGGAATCGCCCAGGCAGGTCGCCCTCTCTGCGCGGCGGCTCGGGGTGGAGGGGAGGGGTTTCCGGGTGCTCTCGGAGACTGACCTCGACGTGATAGAAGCTACGATCATCGAGGAGCGTCCCAGCGTCGTCGTCGTTGACTCCATCCAGACGCTGTATTCGCCAGAGTTGTCTGGGGCTCCCGGTGGTGTCGGGCAGGTGCGGGAGTGCGCCGCGCGCCTGATGAGGCTGGCGAAGAGCGAGGGGATCTCGATGGTCCTCGTCGGGCACGTTACCAAGGACGGCTCCATTGCAGGGCCGCGCGTGCTGGAGCACATGGTGGATACGGTACTCCAGTTCGAGGGAGACCGTTTCCAGTCTTTTCGGGTATTGCGGGCTCTCAAGAACCGCTTCGGGTCAACCAACGAGGTCGGGGTTTTCGAGATGACTGGTGGAGGGATGGTGGAGGTCGAAGACCCTTCTGCTTTCTTCCTGTCCAGGCGGGAAGGAAAGATCCCTCCTGGCGTGGCTACAGTTTGCCTCCTCGAAGGGACGCGTCCGATGCTCGTGGAGATAGAGAGCCTCGTCGCCCCTAGCCCGCTCGCGGTGCCCCGGCGGGTCGCCAACGGTGTGGATACTGGCAGGGTGAACATGCTGTGCGCCGTCCTCAGCAGGCGGGCTGGGCTCTCGCTGCAAGACCACGACGTATACGTGAACGTGACCGGCGGGGTCAGGGTCGAGGAGCCTGCGGCGGACCTCGGGGTTGCGCTCGCCATCGCCTCGGCGTTGCGTGATCGGCCTGTAGGAAAGGGAACGGCGTGCTTCGGGGAGGTGGGGCTGACGGGGGATCTTCGGTTCGTCTCGGGTGCGCCGCGGAGGGTCTCCGAACTGCTCAAAATGGGCTTCGGGCGTATAATAAAGCCAGAGAGCGCATCAGGCGGCAGCCTGGAAGGCGCTTCGCAGAGCAAAAACGGAAAGGCCAGGGAGAGCAGTTTGATCGAGGTGGGCACGCTTGAGGAAGCGGTGGCGGTGGCGCTCCTGTGAGCCCACGCCGCAACCTGCCGCCCGAGCTCGCCGACGCCCTTGAAATGGTAGCGCCCGGCACCGACCTGCGCGACGGCATAGACAACATCATCCGGGCGAGCAACGGGGCGCTGGTCGTCGTGGCCAATCAGTACAAGCTCGAAAGGATGAACATAGTCTCCGGGGGGATGAAGATCGGGCTCGAGTTCAGCCCGATGCGCCTGTACGAGCTGGCGAAGATGGACGGCGCGATAGTCGTCTCTCCTGACCTCTCGATGATCCACTACGTCAACGTCTACCTCACTCCTGACGCCACCCTCGAATCCGACGAGACAGGCACGCGCCACCTCGCCGGCCATCGCACCGCGCGGCAGACTGGTGACCTCGTGAT
>JACDAR010000007.1 GCA_013695335.1 Rubrobacter sp. | reverse complement strand
TTGAGCCACAAGATCGCGATCCCGCAGAACACTGCGAGCATGATCGCGAACTGCCACACCTCCGCCTTCAAGTGCTACCCCTCAGACGGTAGGCGTGGGTTCCGCGAATGGGTTGAGTTCGAACATGACTTCGGCCAGCACGGACTCCAGGATATCTTCGGCCTTGCGATGGCCGCGGGCGCGGGCATGCTCCAGATGGAGTTCCAACCACGCCAGCGCCTCCAGGTTTTCCGTCTCAGGCACCATACCCTCCAGTTTCATCCCTTTTGTGAAGCCCTTTCCATATCTCAAGCTATTCATCACTCCTCTGGCAGCGGCGTCACCCGGCTGAGGGAGAGCCCAGCGTCGGAGAGCCAGATCATGCCCGAGTGCAATGTCTGCGCCTGACGCTGGGTCTCCGACGGCCAGTTGTCCGCCACCTCCTGCAAAACTGCTGTCTTGACCACCAGTTGCCTGGGACCGACGAACCGCGTCAGTTCTTCTTGATGCCTGAGCGCCGCCCCGAGGTCGATATGCTCCATCCAGTCGAAGGTGACCCAGACGGTTCGCCCAGCCTCCGCCTCCTCCGAGAAGATTTGTCGCAGGGCGTCCTCGCGTCCCAGCGGTGGGTCCACCTCGGAGCTGAACCGGAAGCGCCCCTCGCGTTCCAGGCGTGAGACATCCACCCCATCGCGCTCGAATTCGCCGCGCAACTCATCCTTCGAAGCAGGCTCGTTGCCGTGAAACTTGATCATCAACCCCCCACGGGCTTCCGCCACCTTGAAGAATGCGGCGTCCAGACGATGCAGCAGCCTCGGCGTCTGGGCGATCCCGATCACGTTGTCAGGCACCGTGAGAAAACCCCGCAATTGCCCCGCCAGCGTCTTCTCCCATTCCTCCCCCTGGCGCAGAAAGTCGTCCATCGCCTCGCGCCGGATGCGCCATGACTTGCCGATCTTGAGACACGGCAGCCTCCCCTCACGGCACCAGCGATAAACCGTCACCTGACCCACACCAAGATACTCAGCGACCTCAGCAGCCCCCAACAAACCCTTGTCAGCCCCGGAAGGCCCGTCCATCCGTAGATCCCCGCGATCCAGAGGCTTCTGTGACAAAACGTATCATACCAGAACTTCACTGTACTTTGATGGACATTATCCGATTTTAATGAACCTGAACATAAGCTGGCACCCATCATATTGGAGCATACGATGCTTTCCCCCGGAGACAGGTTATGTGGGAGCGATGGGGAGGTTGTACGGCTCAGGAATGAGCGGCGAACCGAATACTGGTTTGCCTTGTGTCTTCTGGTTCTGCCAGGAAGCTCAACAGCCGTTCGCCTTCGGCGGCCACGGCGTCGCGGTCCTTCTGCGGCAGGGGCTTGAACTGTGCGATCTCGAGCGTCGCGGTTTTCTTGGTCTTTTCGATCTTCCACGTGGCGCTGACGAAACCATCCACGAGCACCATACCTGGGACCATGCCGTTTCTGGAGGCTATCGTCCTTCGATACTGGTCAAAGATGATGCGGGTACGGTTGGCGTGGGAGAGGGTCGCGTTGTCGAACTCCGCCAGGAAGCGCGGCGGGGCTGGCGTCTCGGGATCTGGGCGCAGGGCGTCCGGAAGATCGAAGAGTTCTTTGCCGCCCTCGTCCCGGAAGATGAACAACTGGGGCCGCAAGCGCTCGAATACCTCGCGTAGCCGGGTCAGGCCGGACCACGTCTGTGCGTCCATGACCGTGGCAGGCCCGTAGGCGCCGAGGTATCGCGTGACCATTTCGTCAAGCGAATAATCGTGGGCGAGGGGGCTGCCTAGCCAGGATTCAGCGGTGGTGTGCGCGGCTGGGCCGCTCTCGCCCCACAGCCCGCGTGGCGGAACCTGAGCGAGCGGCTCCATGCCGCGCACGGCATGGGCGAGGGAGGCTGGCGCGCGATCCGGCCACCGCCCAGCCAGCAACGCGCCAAGCTCCCTGCCGGTGCGCGGACGTTCTTCGAGCAGCGCCCTTCCCGCGGCGGCGACGGCTTCGAGATCCAACCCCTTGAGCGCAGCGCCATGGTTGTAGTTGGAGCGGAGATCCCGGTCGAAGATTGACTGCACCAGCGGGCGCAACGCCAGGGCGTCGCTGGCCGTGACGAGGTGAATGGTGTTCCGCATCAGCGCGATACGCACAGCCTGGCGGTTCAGGATCAACCGTGACAGCCCACCAGGATCGAAGTCCTCCAGCCGCGCCCACAACCCGATGTACGGCGGGTTCGGTGCCTGAGCCTGCATTCCTACCAGATGCTCGATAGCATCAGCAGCAGAGAGGTTCCAACGGCGTAGCAGCATCTGGCGCTCCAGGAAGGCGCGGTTGAGCGCGCGCTGGCCGAGTATCCCTTCCGTCATCTGAGCCCGCGGAAGAACGCCCGCACATCCTCGACGAGCAACTCCGGCTCTTCCAGCGCGGCGAAGTGTCCGCCACGGGGCATCTCCGTCCAGCTCCGTACGTCGAAGAACCGCTCCCCGAATTCGCGCGGCGCAGGTACTATATCTTCGGGGAAGATGGCGACGCCCGTCGGCACATCGACGCGTTCCACGAAGCGTTCGGGCGCGGCGCGTCCCGTCTCGTAATAGATGCGAAACGATGAGCCTATGGTCTCGGTTGACCAGTAGATCATGATGTTGGTCAACAGTTCGTCTTTGGTGAAACGCTGCTCCAGGTCACCGCCGCAGGCGCTCCAGGCGCGAAATTTCTCGACGATCCAGGCCGCAAGCCCTACAGGGGAATCGTTCAGACCAAAGGCTGGCGTCTGTGGTTTTGTGGATTGCATGAGGGCATAGGCGCCTTCTTCCATCTGCCATCTCATACCCGCTTCGAGGTACGCCTGCTCGGCTTCGGAGAGGCCGTCCTGCGGAATCGTAAACAGATGCCAGTACGGGACATCGGTGAGGTGGATGCCGATGAGCGAAGCGGCGTGGGCGCTCGCGAGCATCTCGGTCACGCCGCTCCCGACATCACCGCCGTGCGCCCCGAAGCGTTCGTAGCCAAGCTCCTCGGTCATCAGCCGGGCGAGGAGATCGGCGGTGCGGGCGCTCGTGAATCCCTTCCCGGTAGTCCGGTCTGAGAACCCGTAGCCTGGCACGGAAGGCACTACCACGTCGAAGGAATCCGCAGGGTCTCCCCCGTAATGCTCCGGATCCGTGAGCATCGGGATTATTTTGTGGAAGCGGTAGAACGAGTCGGGCCAGCCGTGGGTTAGCGCTATCGGCATCGGGTCGGGCCCTTTTCCGCGCTCGTGGATGAAGTGGAGTCCATGCCCATCCACCTCCGCGTGAAACTGGTCGAACTGATTGAGTCTTGCTTCTTGTGCGCGCCAGTCGAACTCGTGCTGCCAGTAGTCCATCAACCCACGCAGATATGCCAGGTTCGTCCCGTAATCCCAATCCGCGTCGTTGACCTCGTCCGTCCAGCGCGTCCGCGCCAGCCGCTCCTGAAGATCGTCCAGAACCGTCTGCGGAATGTCTATCCGGAAAGGCTGAATCGTCATCTCACCCTCTCGCTTCTTACGAATGTTTCGGCGCCTCCAGCTTGTCCCACACCATGCGCCAGGCTTCCTCCCTTTCCAGGGTGATGGCCGCCTCGAAGAGCTTCCGCGCAACCCGCGCTCGCAGCGAAAGCCTGGGTCCCGCGGCCATCCTGGCCAGCCTTCTCTCCTGGGCCTCAGCCCTCGCCTCGGACATGCGTTCCCTGCTTAATTCCCTCTCCCAACCCAGTGGATACATGCTGCAAATCCCCCTTTCTTTGTGCCTGATGCAATCGTACTATCCAAAGAGGTCATAACCGTTCCTGATAGGCTGGCGATCGCGAAGATTTTCCTGGAGGTGGTCCCTTGTACGGCAGGCGTCCCACGACGAGGCTGCTTTCGATGCTGGAGCTGTTGCAGGCGCGTGGCAGGATCGGCGGCCCGGAGCTCGCGAGGAGGCTGGAGGTAGGGGAGCGTACGGTGCGCCGCTACGCCGCGATGCTGCAGGAGATGGGCGTGCCCGTGGAGGGAGAGCGGGGCCGCCACGGAGCATACTCCCTGAGGTCCGGCTACAAACTGCCACCGATGATGTTCACAGAGGAAGAGGCCCTCGGCCTGGCCCTCGGTCTCCTTGCGGCACGCAGGCTCGGGCTGGCTGATGCCGCGCCTGCCGTGGAAGGGGCGCTGGCGAAACTGGAGCGGGTGATGCCCGAGGATCTGCGCGGGCGCGTCAGGGCGC
>JACDAR010000096.1 GCA_013695335.1 Rubrobacter sp. | reverse complement strand
CCAGCCGTCAGTTCCTCACCAACGATGCGCTGGAGTGCCCCCGGTTCGATTCGCTCGCAGCACCAGACAACGTTCCATTCGCATACGGCAAAGCACCATGCAGCGACTCCGAGTGCTGCCGAATAATCGTCCTTTACCACTGCTCGTGTGCGGTCATTCTTCATACGACACGTCTTCAGCCACTCAACTTGTGAGTATGCAGAAATACTCTAAATAATGTCTGTCCAACAGATCTTATGCGGAATCGGGCAAGATTACTCATGCAGAGAAATACAGTTCAATGTAAAAGTGAGACAGGCCCCGGAAGCTCGTGAACCTCATCCCACCAGCACCACGTGGATGTCGCCGGGACCGTGCATCCCGACCACGAGCGACATCTCGATGTCACCGGAACGGCTCGGCCCCGTGTGGAGGCAGACGTTTGCCGGAAGGGCGCCGACAGCGTACTTGCTGATCGCCTCGGGGACCGTGCGGAGCATCCGGTCTGCTGGAAGTATCGCGATGTAGGAAGGCGGAAGGAGCGTCACGCTGCGACCCATGCCAGGCCCGCTTTCGAGGAGGAGGCTTCCGGTCTCGGCGACGGCCCAGGCGGCTGTGGAGATGCCGATGTCCGCGCGCCCGGCTATCTCCCTGAGATCAGGTAACTCGCGCCACGAGACGACCTCAACGCCTTCTTTTTGCAGAGGCTTGTCGGCGCCGAGTTTTTCTAGATACTCCACGTCCCACCGCACGACGAGCTTCGCCTCCCGCTCGCGTGCGACCCCGAGCACGTAGTCCCTCGCCTCTTTCATGTTCCTGGCTCTCTTGCCATGCCCGCCGAGCTTTTCGAGTTCCTCGAAGAAGCGGGCCGGGGCATCTTCTATCTCCTCGGGCTCCACCCCATCGGTCCTCGGGGTCCACACGGAGTCGGGGGATTTCGTTGGTTTGTACTGGCCCCTGCGGGTGCGGTGCCGGATCCCCTCCAGAAATTCCGTGCGGTCAGCCAACCTAGATCCCCTCCTTCCACAACTCCCTGAAGGACTTATCAGCCATCGGCGCGAGCTCCCTGAAATCCGTCCAGGCACGTACTCCGGGCGCGCCCTTGATCGAACCGTCCTTGACTACAGGCTTCTGGGCGATCTTGCCCACCTTCGCTCCGGCTTTGTATGCAGCCGGGGTCTTCATGGCCCGCTCGAAGCCCTTGAACATCAGGCTCTCTGCGCGACTGGACATGCCTTCCTCTACCTGCCGGTTTCGCAGTTTCAATAGAAGCTCGTGCAGCGGGATGCCGACCGGGCACGTCTCCGTGCACGCGCCGCACAGCGATGATGCGTAGGGAAGATCCTTCGCCTCCCTGTCCCCCTTCAAGAGCGGCGTGATGACCGCCCCGATCGGGCCGGAGTACGTCGAGCCGTAGGCATGGCCGCCGGTCTGCCGGTACACCGGACACACGTTGAGGCAAGATCCGCACCGGATACAGTACAGCGCCTCCTCGTACTCGGTGCCGAGCAGCTTCGAGCGTCCGTTATCCATCAGGATGAGGTGGAATTCCTCAGCGCCGTCGAGTTCTTCTTCGCCACGCGGTCCTGTGATGAAGTTGGTGTAGACGGTGATCTTCTGTCCCGTCCCGCTCCTGCCGAGAAGCTGCACGAACGTCGAGAGGTCTTCGAACTTCGGGATGATCTTCTCTATCCCCATCACGACCACGTGAACGGGCGGGACGCTGGTCACCAGGCGCGCGTTTCCCTCGTTCGTGACGGTGGCTATCGTCCCCGTTTCGGCGACGCCGAAGTTGGCCCCCGTGATGCCGATGTCCGCGTTTACGAACTTCTCGCGCAGCCTCTGGCGGGCGAAGGTCCCAAGGGCTGACACGTCAGGTGGAAGCTCCTCGCCCGCGACGCCGGAGAGGATCTCGGTGACGCGCTTCTTGTTCATGTGCAGGATCGGGCCGACGATGTGCGACGGAGTGTCACCCGCGAGCTGCGCGATCCACTCCCCCAGGTCGGTCTCCACGATCTCCAGGCCGAGGTCAGCGTAGTCCTCTTCGAGCCGGTGGTTGAGTTCGATCTCCTCCGTCGCCATGCTCTTGGACTTGGTGATGATCTTCGCGCCTTTGCGCCACGCCAGATCCCCGATGTACTTCACCACATCCTCGCCGTCGTTGGCGAAGAATACGTTGCCACCCCGCTCCTCGACGGCGTCTGCCATCTGCGCTAGGTAGGAGTCGAGGTTAGCCATCGTCTCCTGTTTGGTGCGGTACGCCTTCTCCCGCAATTCGGGCGCGTTCGGCAGCGCCCAGAAGTTGGCGTTGCGTCCGGTCAGGGTCTTGTTGGTGAACAGAGAGATCGAATCGTGAAGCTCCCTGTCCTTGACCGCCTCCCTGCCTCTGTCGTTGAAGCCTTCTACCTTGCTCTCTATGCCTTCTTGTCGCTTGTCTGCCGTGTCGCGCTTGCTGGCGGGTTTGCTCGTCGTCATCGCTACTCAGCCTTTCCAGGGTCGAGTATCTGTGCAAGATGCATGATGCGGGTATCGTGCCCGGTCTTCTTCAGCCTGCCCCCGAGGTGCATCAGGCAACTGGAGTCGCAGGAGACGATCGTGTCAGCCCCGCTCCGTTCCAGTGCCGCTATCTTCTCGTCAGCCATCGCCACCGAAACGTCAGGCATCTTCACCGAGAAAGTTCCCCCGAAACCGCAACAGAGTTCCTCATTCTCCCAGTCGAGCAGATCTAGGCCCGACACGTTCCCCAACAACTCGCGTGGCTCGTTCAGGACACCTAGCTCCCTGCGCTGGTGGCAGCCCGTGTGAAACACGGCGCGTCCCGCGTGGCTCGCCCCGACATCCTTCACGCCGAGCACGTTCACGAGAAAGTCCGAGAACTCCCGCACCCTGTGGCCGAGATTCTCTGCGCGTTCGCGTTCTTCTAGCAATTGTTGATCGTCGAAGATGAACGGATAGTAGTGCGAGACCATGGTGGTGCACGACCCGGACGGACAGACTATGTAGTCCCAATCTTCCTTCTCGAACACCTCGAGAAAGTGCCTGGCGACGCCGCGAGCCTCATCGAAGAAACCGGAGTTGAAGGCTGGCTGGCCGCAGCAAGTCTGCCCCCGCGGATACGAGACCTCGACGCCTAGCTTCCGCAAAACGCGCACCACGCTCACGCCAACCTCTGGGTTTATGAGGTCAACGTAGCACGGTATGAACAGGGCTACCCTCAACGCTTGCACCCTCCCCGTGAAGACAACGAAGCCAGTATAGCAACCGGGATCAATGGCTGGCGTCGACGGGGGTCAGACGCCGCTGCTCCCCATCGGGCCAGATCATCACGCGCCCCGCCAGCGTCCCGTCCCCTATGAATTCGAGCACGATATCCGCTATCTCGTCAGGCTGTATCAACACGTCAGGGGGAGGGAAGGAAAGCGATTTTTGCTTCTCCACGGGCATCTCTTCGAGCGTACGTCGCACCGCAGGGGTCTCCACGTAACCCGGACATACGCAGTTGACCCGTATGCCCGCTTCCTCACCGAGATGTCCAAGCGCGGTGGTGAGCCGCATGACTCCCGCTTTTGCGACAGCGTACTCCGGGGCGTCAGGGTATGGTTCGAACACGGCGCCTGCCATCGAGGAGACGTTGACGATCACACCGCCACGACCGCGCATGTTCCGGATAGCAGCCTGCGTCGCGAGCATCACACCGCGCAGGTTTATGTCCAGCATCCTGCCCCAGTGCTCTGGCCCGGCATCCGGGTAATGCGGCCCCGGCGCGCCACCAGCGTTGTTGACCAGCACGTCCAGCCCACCAAAGCGCCTGACCGCAAAATCGACCATCTCCCGCACGTCGGAATCCACGCCCATATCAGCGCGCACGAAGACGGTACCTCCACCTGAATCCCCCGCACAGTCTCCGCGGCGCCCTGTTCGTCCACGTCGGCTACGACCACGGTCATGCCTTCGCGCGCGAGCCGCTCAGCGGTCGTACGTCCGATGCCTGCCCCGGCCCCCGTGACTAGCGCCACGCTGTTTCGCATTCATCATCCTTTCGCTAGATACCGGCTAACTCTACTCCGATGGTCAGCGTCCTCAACTGCGCTTTCGGGAAACGCCCGAAGCATTCACGCTGCTAGAATGTCCGAGGGTATTCGAGAGGGCTGGGAGAGGTATGGAAGACGCCGTTCACGAAGGCGGGTGTTTCTGCGGCGGGGTGCGCTACCGGACGGTTGGAGAGCCACTATCTTCTGATGTCTGCCACTGTGTATCGTGCCGCCGCGCCTCGGGCGCCCAGTCCGTCGCGTGGCTGACTTTCACGCTCGAAGGGTTCTCGTTCGTCACCGGGGATCCCACCCCGTTACGCTCCTCGCCGGGCGTGACCCGGACGTTCTGCGGGACGTGCGGCACGTCGCTCACATACCAGAACGATGGGGATCCCGACTCCATAGACGTGACGACGGCGAGCCTGGACCGGCCCGAGACGTTTCCGCCGACGCGGCACATCTGGACCGAGGACAGACTCGCATGGGTGGGCGTGGATGAAGGGTTGCCACAGTTTCATGGAAGCAGTTCGGAAGACCAGGAAATCTAAACTCTCGGAGGTAGAGCGTGCAGACAGAGAATCCGGTGAGGGAGGAGATCGACAAGATTCTCCGCGAGGTCGAGTTGCCAAGGGTCGCCCTCGTCGAGCAACGGATGGAGGGTCCAGACGCCATCCAGGACATCAGGGAGGGTGTGCGCGAGGCGTTGAAGGAGGTGGACCTTCCTACTGGATCTGTCGCCGTCGGGGTCGGGAGCCGGGGCGTGAGCCGCATCCCGGAGGTCGTCGCCGCGCTGGTCGAGGCGCTGAAGGAAGCGGGGGCTGAACCGTTCGTCGTACCCGCGATGGGGAGCCACGGCGCATCGACCGCCGAGGGTCAGGCTGACGTGCTCAGGCACCTCGGGGTGAGTGAAGAACGGGTTGGCTGTCCCATCCGGGCGACTATGGAGACCGTCGAGATCGGGAAGACTCAGGCTGGCCTGACGGTGCACATGGACAGAAATGCATACGAGGCCGATTCGGTCATCGTCGTCAACAGGATCAAACCCCATACAGCATTCCGGGGAACCGTCGAGAGCGGCCCGACCAAAATGCTCGCCATCGGCCTCGGCAAGCAGAGGGGCGCGCATTCCATCCACTCGCAGGGCTGGGAGAACATCCACCGCACCATCCCGGACGCAGCCCGCGTAGCTGTCGAGACCGGCAAGGTCGCCTTCGGGCTGGCGACCATAGAAAACGCCGACGAGGAGCCGTCCCGGATCGTCGCCATTCCGGCGAAGAAGCTGGAAGAAGCCGAAGCCCCGCTTCTCGAAGAGGCAAAGCGGAACCTCGCGAGGCTCCCGTTCGACGAGTTGGACGTACTGATAGTTGATGAGATCGGCAAGAACGTCTCGGGCGACGGCGCTGACCCGAACGTCACGGGAAGATATCCGACAACCGCCGCCACAGGTGGCCCGGAAGTCGAGCGCATGGTCTATCTGGACCTCACGGAAGAGACCGGCGGCAACGCCAACGGCCTCGGGATGGCAGACGTTGTGACAGAGCGTCTCGCGTCGAAGATGGAGCGGTCGGCCACCTACATGAACGCCCTCACCTCCACCACCCCGGCCCCGGTCAAGACCCCGATGGTCATGCCAACGGACAGGATGGCAGTCGCCGCGGCACTCACCATGTGCGCCGGCGTCTCGCCACCGGAGGCCCGTCTCGTCCGCATCGAGAACACCATCAGGCTGCGACGGATCTGGGTGTCGGAAGCCCTGCTTCCCGAGGTGGAGAAGAATAAGCGACTACGGGTCGTGGAAGATCCCGCACCCATGAGCTTCGGTTCGGACAGGCTCACGTCTTGATCTCCACATGCAAAGAGGCTGGAGTGCGGGTGGCTCCAGCCTCTTTGCTTCGATGCCAGCGAAACTCTACAACTCGCCCGGCCTAGGGTTCCGGAAACGGACCCTCTCGCAGTCGTCCGCTATAAAATCGGCTCTGTCGGCGAATATGGTGTCGCGTCCGCCGCCGCAGAAGTTGAGGTCCTCTGCCGCTGGTTCGTTTCGGGGGAAGAGGATGTCGTTCCCGTCGCCGCCGTAGAGGATGTCTCTGGCGCCCCCGCGATTTTCGCCGTCGCTGACCAAGTCTGCTCCGTCGCCGCCGTAGACTACGTCTGCTCCTGGTTCACCGTTCACGTCGTCGTTTCCTACACCACCGAAGAGTTTGTCCTCGCCCCCACCACCGAACATGCGGTCTTTGCCAGCGCCGCCATAAATGACGTCTTTGCCCACGAAAGTGCCCACCAAGTCGTTCCCATCGTCACCAAAGATCACGTCGTCGCCATTATCTCCGCCTATGCGGTCCCTGCCAGTACCGCCGTGAATGATGTTGTCTCCCGTTTCGGGGTGCGCATCGGGTTTGCTAAAGTCCATGCCGCCGAAGATGTCGTCGTTACCCGAACCTCCGAAGATAGTATCGTTGCCCAAGCCCCCGACCAGTACGCCGCCGTTTGGGAAGTTGTCGTTCCCACCCAGGCCAAAGATCGTATCGCCGCCTCTCCTGCCGTCGAGCCTGTCGGTCCCAGCAGTGCCCCTCAGAACGTCGCTTCCCGGCCCGCCGACGCGGGTCACCGCCAGGGCCACTCCACCCGCCAGCAAGATGGTCGTCCCCATCACCGCGAGCACCAGAATCAGGCGTCTCATCCTTTCCCCTTTCTCTTGAGCACTATATTACAACCGAATCATGGTAACTATCCGAACAAGCCGTATCCCCCAAATGTACTAATTTTGCCGGTAGCTCTACAGAAAAACCTGCGGGAAAGGGCAAAGGGTAGAAAAGAATGAGCGACTACGGATCGTCGAGGAGCCTCGTCCCATAGACTTCGACGGGTGAAGTTCGTTGGTCTAGCGGATCTTACTCAGTGTCTCCGCATCACGAGATCCGGGTCCAACGTTGCGACATCCGGCTGCCCGGCGAGAACCATCGCCGCTTCGAGTTCGTCGCGCAGCAGTTCCAGTACATGCCGCGCACCTGCCTCACCGTTCGCTGCGAGCCCCCAGAGGATGGGACGACCCACGAACACGGCCTTCGCGCCAAGGGCAAGCGCCTTGAGAACGTCGGTTCCACGCCTGATGCCACCGTCGAGGTAGACTTCGGCGCGTCCTCCGACGGCATCTACAACGTTCGACAGAGCCTCGATACTCGCGGGCACTCCATCTAGCTGGCGTCCGCCGTGGTTGGAGACCAAGATCCCGGTCACCCCGTGTTCGACGGCGAGGGCCGCATCATCCGGGTGGAGAATGCCCTTGAGAACCAAAGGGAGGTCCGTCAGCGAGCGGAGCCAGTCCACGTCGTCCCAGGTGAGGGCGGCTGGCTCGAACTCCTCTTCGGGGAGATCCTCATCGTCGAGGCTCGAATAGTCCAGCTCCGGGGGAAGCGTCTCCGCGACGCGCATGGAGCGTTCCTTGCGCCCCCAGCGGGGCGAGTCAACAGTCAGCACGATGGCCCGGTATCCGGCGCTTTCCGCCCGGCGAACGAGGCGTTCCGCGAACTGGCGCGAGCGGTAGACGTAGAGCTGGAACCACAGCGGCCCTGTGGCAGAGGCAGAGATCTCCTCCAGGCTGCGCGACGAGGCAGTGCTGACGGCCATGAGCGTGCCAGCGTTCCCGGCTGCCCGAACCGTCGCGCACTCGCCATCTGGATGGGCCAGGCCGTGTACGCCCATTGGGGAGATCAGGATCGGATGTTCCACCACGGCCCCGAGAACCGTGGTACTCAGGCTCGCGGAGCCAACCCCCCGTAGTACACGCGGCATGATTTCCAGTTGCCCGAAAGCGGCGTCGTTGTTTCGCATCGTGGTCTCGTCGCCGGAGCCCGCCGAGACGTAGGCCCATGCGGCGGGGTGCATCGCCTCACGTGCAAGGGCTTCGTATTCGCGTACGTTGACCGGCTCCAATTAGCCCATCACCTTCGTTATCTGGTTACCCATTCTGGTAAGCGTATCCCATCCAGGGTGTGCGGCCCCAGCAAAGACCGCACGTAACGTACTCGTCGTAGAGCGCGACACGGAGACCTTCGATATTTTTGTCTCTGATGCAGCGCACCACTTGACAGAAGTCTTTTGTGAGTGTTTAATCAGTCACATAATGAATCCGGCACAGGAACAGCACCCGAAAATTCGTTCGACCGCTGAGGCGCAGCGTCAGCGCATCGTGGCGGAGGCTGTGCCGGTATTTGCGCGGGCCGGGTATCATGCGACGCCGGTGACAGAAGTGGCCGAGGCGGCAGGGGTATCTCCCGCGTATGTTTTCCGGCTCTTCCCTGGCAAGCTCGGGCTATTTGTGGCGACTGTGGAACATTGTTACGAGAGCGTGAGAAGGGCGCTGGTCGAGGGCGGAGAGTCCACTGGCGAGGCGGCCCCCGACACCGTGCTCGATGCCATGAGCGAAGCATACATACAGCTCATAGGAGATCGCGACCTGCTCATGCTGCAGGTACATGCCCAAAGCGCCTGTGATGTGCCTGAGATCCGCCAGGCTGTACGGCGCGGGCTTAAAGATATCGTGACGACGGTGAGCGAAACGTCCGGCGCCGACGCGGCCAGCGTGCAGCGCTTCTTCGCCTACGGGCAATTGTGCCACCTCATAGTGCAGGCAGATCTCTCCGCCGTGGATGCGCCCTGGGCCAAGACACTCAGCGACGGTATCCGCCACGCCGATGACATCACGCCAAAGGAGGTCTGACCTCGTAGAAGGTGATCATCTCTTTTTTGCCTATTTAAGTGACTGACTAATCAGTAACTGTTAGAGGAGGTTGCAATGCCCGCTGTCCCCAATTTTGTCGCCGCAGACGTTACCGAAGTCGTGATGCCTGGTCTGGTGGAGCCCGACGGTCTGCAGGTGCGTACCCGCCCGATGGCGCGACCGGTTGCTGGTCAGGCGTTAATCGAGATAGAGGCCAGTGGCGTCTCGTTCGCGGAGCAGGCGATGCGGCGCGGACGCTATCCCGGCCAGCCGAAGTTCCCCTTCGTGCCGGGTTACGATCTGGTCGGGACCGTCGTCGGCGTCGGAGCAAGTGTAGACCCGGCCCTGATCGGGCGTCGCGTGGCGGCGATAACCGAGACCAGAGGGTGGGCAAGCCACGCCCTCGTCTCCGCCGACGAGCTCGTGCCCGTGCCAGATGGGCTGGACCCAACCGAGGTGGAGGCCGTCGTGGTCAACGGTGTGACCGCCTGGCAGATGCTGCATCGCAAGGCCCGTGTGCGCCCCGGACAGACGATCCTGGTCCACGGGGCCAACGGCGGGGTGGGTACCATCCTCGTCCAGCTCGCCTATCACCACGGCGTCCGCGTCATCGGCGCGGCCTCTCCCCGTCACCACGACGCCCTGCGCGCGCTCGGCGTCGTCCCCGTTGACTACCATGATCCTGATCTGATGGCGTCCCGAATACGCGATATTGCCCCCGGTGGTGTGGACGCCGTTTTCGATAACATCGGTGGTGAGACCATCAACCGCTCCTGGGATCTCCTGTCTCCTGGGGGAACCCTCGTTAGCTACTCGATAGCTTCGGTTATTCAGGGCACGGGTTCGATTCTGGTTCCCTATATGTTTCTCCTGGCCCGGCTGGCGTGGTGGAACGCGTTACCGAACTGGCGAAAGGCTACTTTCTACGACGTGTGGGACAGGAACCTTATTGGCCGAATACGGCGTCCGGCGGAGTTCAGAGTACGGCTGCGCGAAGACCTCACCACGATATTCGGTCTGCTCGCCCAGGGTGTCATAACCTCCCAGGTTGCTGCCCGGTTTCCGCTGGCAAACGTCCGGGAGGCGATGGAGTTCGCCGAGTCCCGCACGGCTATAGGCAAGGTCATCATCGTGCCAGATCCACAGCCAGCCGCTGACGCAGCCCCTCGGCCAAGTTAGTTGTTCCAATCGGAGGAGCCGCCGGGGAATTGTGATCCCCGGCGACCTTTCCTTCCCTATTACTCTGTGACGGGCGGCTTGTTGCCGCAGCTCGGGTCGAGGATTGCCTTCACCGTCGGGTCGTCGAGGTTGTCCTTGGTGACGAGGGTCGCACCTGTGTCTAT
Source organism: Rubrobacter sp. (assembly GCA_013695335.1). Taxonomy (GTDB): domain Bacteria; phylum Actinomycetota; class Rubrobacteria; order Rubrobacterales; family Rubrobacteraceae; genus JACDGB01. Next base: position 2,602 of record JACDAR010000096.1, on the reverse strand, counting down.
GCTCTTGAGCTGGCCTTCGCCGCGGATGCCCTTGACGGCGAGGTTCACGCCATCGTAGCCCATGCGGAACGGGTTCTGGGCGACGAGGGCCGTGACTACGCCTTCGTCTACGGCTTTGATCTCATCAGGGGCCGTATCCCAGCCCACGATCACGATGTCCCCGACCTTGCCAGCCCGCCGCACGGCCTCAGCCGCGCCGAGTACTCCCGGCTCGTTGGCCGCGTAGATGGCGTCGAGGCCGGGATTGGCGGTCAGGATGTTCTCCGTCACTTCCAGAGCCTTGTTGTAGTCAGACTCGCTCGACTGCTCAGCAACCAGCTTGAGTTGCGGCTCTTCCTTCAGGACGTTCTTGAAGCCCTCGGTGCGTGTGTCGTTGGTCGCCGTACCTGGCTGGAACGGGATGAAGGCGACGTCGCCGCCGTCGGGGCCAAGTTCCTTCGCCAGGAGCCGGGTGGCGTCCTCGGCAGCGGCCACGTTGTCCGTCGCCGCGACTGGAACCTGCTTCGGCTGCGGGTCCGTGCCAGAGTCTATGTTGACGACGGTGAGGCCCTGGCTGCGGGCCTGTTTTGTCACGTCGTAGAGAACCTTGGCGTCGGTGGCGGCGTAGACCAGGCCGTCAACACCCTGGGTGACGAAGTTGGTAAGGAGGTCCACCTGTCCGCTCACGTCGGTCTCGGCGGTCACGCCGTCCCACTGGACTTCGACCTTGCTGCCGGATGACTCTTTGGCGGCGCACTGGGCGCCGATGCGGACCTGCTCCCAGAAATCGAAGCCGACGGCCTTCGGGACGACGGCCAGGCGTATTGGCCCCGACTGTTTACCGCCGCCCCCGCTGCTCGGCTCCCTGACCTCTGCGCAGGCGGTCCCGGCGAGCGCGAGCAACGCGGTCAGAAGGACCATCACCACACGTTTCTGCATACTTCCTCCCTTTGCCTTTCCCTGTCTTTTCTACTGCGAGGCCGAAGCGAGACGGCGACGGCGGTACTGATCCCAGAACACTGCCAGCCAGATGACCACCCCGATGATCACCTGCTGGTAGAAGATGTCCACGCTCAGGAGGACCGCGCCGTTCCGGATCAGGGCTATCAGGAAAGCCCCGATAAGCGTCCCAACGACCGTCCCCTGTCCCCCGAAGAGGCTCGCCCCACCGATCACGGCGGCGGCGATCACGTCGAGTTCGAGCCCGATGCCGTAGTTCGGCTGCCCGGAGTTGACCCTGGAAGCCGCGATCATGCCTCCGAGCCCGGCCAGCGCACCGGAGATCACGTACACCGAAGTGAGGTAGCGCCTTATCGGTATCCCCGAGAGCCTGGCGGCCTCCAGGTTCGAGCCCATCGCGTACGCGTATCTCCCCAGCCGGGTGCGCGAGAGAACGACGTACCCTACGACGGCCACCACGAGGATGGTGAGGATGGGGGGATCGGGATGCCACCGGCCAGCACGCCCTGACCGAGCAGCCGGAACGAATCAGGCGTCCCGAAGATCGCCTGCGCGTCGGTGACTATGTACACCAGCCCCCGCGCTACAGAGAGCATCCCGAGCGTCGCTATGAACGGGTTGAGACCCGCGACGGAGACGAGCAGCCCGTTGACCAGACCGCAGATCCCCCCAACCAGTGCGCCACTCAGGATTCCCAGCGGCACGGGCAGACCGGCGTTCACTATGAGCATCACGCCGACCACCCCCGCGAACGCGGCGACTGAACCAACGGAAAGGTCGATCCCAGCGGTGATGATGACGAGCGTCATGCCGATGGCGATCACGGCGACGACCGCCGTCTGCGAACCGATGTTGAAGAGGTTGTCAGCCGTCAAGAACTCTGGTGAGGCGACCGAGAGGACCACGAAGACGACTATGAGCGCGCCCGCAGCCGCGACCTGGGAGATGGCCCCGGAGGAGAGCCGTTCGCGCAGGGCGCTTCCCCTGCGTTCCTCGTTGGCTGTCGCGTCTGTCATGCGGCCTCCTTGGTACCGGTTGCGAGGGCGACCACGCGCTCCTCTGAGAACTCTTCGCGTTCGATCACGCCTGCGACCTTCCCCTCGTGCATGACGAGGATGCGGTCGCACATGTTCAGAAGCTCGGGGAGGTAGGATGAGATCAGGACGATCCCCCTTCCCTCTTTCGCCAGCTCACCGATCAGTCCGAACATCTCGGCCTTCGCCCCCACGTCTATTCCGCGGGCAGGCTCGTCGAAGAACATCACCCTGGCCTTCGTCTCGAGCCAGCGGGCCACGACGACCTTCTGCTGGTTGCCGCCGGAGAGGACCTGCACCCTGCGCCGGATGGAGGGCGTGCGGATGTTCAGTTCGTCCCTCCTCTGGCGCGCGGTCCTGCGTTCCTCCGCAAGGTTTATGAAGCCGAAACTCATCGGCAGGCTGGCGAGGGTTATGTTCTGGTCCACCCCGAGCTGGAGCGCAAGCCCATCACCCTTGCGATCCTCTGTCAGGTAACCGACGCCGGACTCGATGGCGTCGCTGGGCTTCTTGATCTTGAGCTGTTTCCCTTCGAGCTCCACGGTACCGGAATCAATACGGTCCGCCCCGAAGACGGCTCGTGCAAGCTCCGTGCGTCCCGCGCCCACGAGCCCAGCGAAGCCAAGTAT
>JACDAR010000370.1 GCA_013695335.1 Rubrobacter sp. | reverse complement strand
GAGATCTGGTGGGACGTGAGGCCGCACGCTGGCCTCGGCACCATCGAAGTCCGGGCCTTCGACGCCCAGGTTGCCCCGTGGCGCAGCGAAGCCCTCGTCACCCTCACGGCTGCCATCTGCGATCTCCTATCCGATGAATACGAGTCGAACGAGCGGCGTGAGATCCGTCCGAGCCGTGAGATCGAAGAGAACAAGTGGAGCGCCCAGCGCTACGGCCTCGAAGGCGAGTTCGCCGACCACGACACCCACGAGACCGTCGAAACCCGCGAAGTTATCGAGCGTCTGCTCGCCATGCTGGAGAAACACACGGGACGAGACCTCTCCGGGGCGCGCCGCATTCTGGAAGAGCCAACCGAAGCTGACCGGCAACTGGAAGTGTGGCGCGAAACGGGCTCCACGATAGAAGTTGCCCGCGACATCGTGGATCGGACAAGGGCGTCAGCGCAGGGATCAAGCTAGAAGCTTGCGCCGCGCAGGCTATCTGCCGAGAAGGCGGATGCTGACTTGCCTTCGGATTTGGTTCTGGATCTGACTGACGATCAGACCTCGCAGGAGCGGGCTCTTGATCGTGCGCAGCAAGACCAGCCGGACCAGGGGGCTCCTCAGCAATCTCAGGGTGATGGTGATCTTACCCACGGTGCGGAGCCTCCTTGGTGTGCGTCCTATGCTGCCCTGTCGAGTTCGCTGCGGAGCCGGTTCAGGAGTTCGGGCGACGCCTGATCTTCCCTGGTGAGGTCTCCCTGCTCCGCGGCGATCACCTATCCATCCGCTCTCCGATAGGCTACCACGGAGCCTTCGAGATAATGGAATGTGCGGGCGGGGTGATGGCGGCGATCACACCGGAAGGAAGTACCCTCCCCGCTCCATCCTCAGGTGGTGCGGTCTATCTCGCGGTGGTACCTTGCGCCGGTGCGTCCGCCGAGGAACCCGCCAAGGAGTTCGACGACGAGCACGCCCACCGCTATCCCCACGCCAACGAGCCCGAGTCCCATGAAGTCCTGGAAAGCCGGGGCTAAGCCGCTCCGCACGAGATCCTGGAGCTGGCTGATCGTATCCCCAGGCAGCAAACTACCACCGAACAGCCCACAGACCACTGTGAGGAGCAGCGTTATGATGATCCCCCAAACCACGGTCATGGCCCCGTTGCGGCCACCGTCGAAGCGCGCCAACCGCCCGGCCACGTAGCCCCCGAAGAAGTAGGTCAGGAACAGCAGAACCGCCGCCACGACGAGACCCGTTATGACTGCTGGCCCGAGATTTCCCGTATCGAGGTTCACGGAGAATCCAAGCGGCACGAGCACCAGGCCAGCTACCACCGAAAATATCACACCTACCACGATCGTGAAGATGAACCCGAGGAAGCTGGCGAGCCAGTCAACGCCACCGTACATGTCCCGCAGCCGCTCCTCGCGCTCCTCGGCCTCCTCGAAGTATCCCCTGGGATATGGCGTGGATTCCCTGGTATCCCCGCTACCCGGGGTGCGGATGACGCGGGTCTCCTTTTCCTCTTCAGGCGGAACCCCTGTGGAAGATTGTGAATCCTGCCGTCCCGACTGCGATGCCCTGCGCAGCCTGCGGGGCGGTTCGCTGTCCGCCTGATCCGAGGTTTGGCGGGATGGGATCTGGCGCGTCGCATCGTCATCCTGGGAGGACTCGCCCCGGTTCACCGCCCTGGTTTCGGCGTCGTCGCCCAAAGGACCCGTCCGCCGGCGTTCCTCGCGTCTATCCTCCGGCCTGTCGGTCATCTCTCCCCTTTGCGGTCGCCAGCTCGTCAGTAATTTCTGCAATTCTACCCTGCCAGCACGCCAGGCTCACGCACCGTGCGTTCCGCAGTCGAATACGCTAATCTTGGCATACTTGCTTCATCCGGGATGCGGTAAACCGTGCTTTTTATACTCCAGGCCAAAAATCTCGGCCTTTTCGCTTGCCTGACTTGTACGCTGGGCCGTATCCAGCGGGCATGAGCCTCCATATCATGGCGCGTGTTGTTGTCTTTCCATCCATTTGGTCGCACGGGACGTGGATGAGAAACGAGAAGGAGGCCGGGTTTGGCTGAGTTGAACCGTGAAGAGGTCATCAAGCAGGCACAGGAGAACAACGTACAGTTCATCCGGCTGTGGTTCACTGACGTTTTGGGGACTCTAAAGAGCTTCGCCATCACGGTCGAAGAGTTGGAGGACGCCCTGGATGGCGGCATGGGCTTCGACGGATCTTCGATCACGGGCTACCAGGACATCGAGGAATCGGACATGATCGCGATGCCCGACCCCTCGACGTTCCAGATCATCCCCTGGAGCCCGGAAAACGAGCCGACGGCGCGCATGATCTGCGACGTGAGAACCCCCGAAGGCGACCCCTACGTGGGCGACCCGCGCCACATCCTGCGCCGCGCCCTGGAACGCGCCAACGAGATGGGCTTCGACAAGTTCTACTGCGGCCCGGAGCTCGAGTTCTTTTACTTCAAGGACTCCAAGGGCACCGAGCCTCTGGACTACGGCGGCTACTTCGACCTGACGACCCTGGACGCGGCGACCGGCTTGCGGCGCGAGACGGTGCAGTCGCTCCAGCAGCTCGGCATTAAGGTCGAGTACTCCCACCACGAGGTCGGCATCAGCCAGCACGAGATAGACCTGCGCTACGACGACGCGATGACGATGGCGGACAAGGTGATGACCTACAAGACGGTCGTCAAGGAGGTCGCAACCCGCCACGGCGTCTACGCGACGTTCATGCCGAAGCCGCTTAAAGACCAGAACGGCTCCGGAATGCACACCCACCAGAGCCTCTTCGCCAACGGCAAGAACGCCTTCTTCGACAGCAGCAACGAGTACTACCTCTCCGACGAGGCGCAGGCGTTCATCGCGGGCCAGCTCCGGCACGCGAGGGAACTCTCGATCATCTTCGCCCAGCACGTTAACTCGTACAAGCGCCTGGTTCCGGGCTACGAGGCTCCCGTCTACATCGCCTGGAGCCGCCGCAACCGTTCCGCCCTGGTGCGAGTTCCCCTCTACCATCCGGGCGAGGAGAAGGCGACGCGCATGGAGCTTCGCTGCCCCGACCCATCGGCGAACATATACCTGTGCTTCGCCGCGCTCCTGCACGCCGGCCTCGAAGGTATCGAGAAGGGCTACGAGTTGCCGGAGCCGATGGAGCGCAACCTGTACCATCTCACCTCCGAGGAGCGCGAGAAGATGGGCATTCAGAGCCTCCCCGCAGACCTGGGCGAGGCCATCAAGGAGGCCGAGAACTCCGAGCTGCTGCACAAGGCCCTCGGGGAGCACACCTACACCCGTCTGCTGGAGCTCAAGCGCGAGGAGTTCGAGGACTACCGCGTGCAGGTCACGCCATACGAGCTGGAGAAGTTCCTGCCGGTTCTTTAGCAGTCAGCTTTCAAGGGTCAGCTTGTCAGCAAAGGGGCGCGGTTTTGGCCGCTGCGCCCCTTAGTTTTTGCTTATGGACCCTGGATCAGGCACAGCATCTCGGGCAGGAGGATGCGGGATGTGCTGATGGCTTCGTCTGCGTAGATGGTCTCGTTGCCTGACCAGTCGCCGAAGTAGCCGCCTGCTTCGCTCAGGATGGGTGGGAAAGGGCCGCAGTCCCAGGGGTTCATCGCTGGCTCGAGCATGGCCTCAGCCCTACCTGTGGCGACGAGGGCGTGACCGTAGCAATCGGACCAGCCACGTGCCTCGCCCGCGGCAGCGAGTATGCGCCGCCACTCCGCTTCCCTGCCGTATTTCTCGAAGCCTTTGGCGTCTGTGAAGCAGACTATGCCGTCGGCGAGTTGCGTTTTGTCCGAAACCCGTACCCTGCGGCCGTTGAGGTGGCAGCCGTGTCCGGTTGCTGCGTATAGCATCTCGTCAAGGGCTGGGAAGTA